>NZ_JAAKOE010000011.1:0-154927 GCF_049171255.1 Aeromonas sp. 603757
TGGTGGCTATGACGGGATTCGAACCTGTGACCCCCGCATTATGAGTGCGATGCTCTAACCAACTGAGCTACATAGCCAACCTTGCTTCCGGTGAGTCGTTACCTCGTCACCGTGCGGGCCGAATTATGCGTATCTGGCTCTGGGGCGTCAACCCTTTTTTTGCCAGAAAAACGCAATTTGAGTGCGTTTGACCAGTTATTGGTCTCTGTTGCGCAAAAGCCCAACAATCTGGTTTTTTTTAAGACATTGCCATTATTGCCCGGGCAATGGCAGATAAAAAACAGGCCAGCAAATGCTGGCCTGTCATGGGATTAGACGTTGAACAGGAAGTTCATGATATCGCCATCTTTGACGATGTAATCTTTCCCTTCAGCGCGCATCTTGCCCGCTTCCTTGGCGCCTTGCTCACCCTTGTAGTTGATAAAGTCTTCAAAGGCGATGGTTTGGGCGCGAATAAAGCCTTTTTCAAAGTCAGTGTGGATCTTGCCAGCCGCTTGCGGGGCGGTGGCACCGACCGGAATAGTCCAGGCGCGCACCTCTTTCACACCGGCGGTGAAGTAGGTCTGCAGGTTGAGCAGCTGGTAGCCGGAGCGGATAACACGGTTCAGGCCCGGCTCTTCGATGCCAAGGTCAGCCATGAACTCGGCGCGATCTTCATCGTCCAGTTCGGCTATGTCGGCTTCGATGGCGCAGCAGACCACGACTACGACTGCGTTCTCGGCGGCGGCGATTTCACGCACCTTGTCCAGATAGGGATTGTTCTCGAAACCATCTTCCGCCACGTTGGCGATATACATGGTGGGTTTCAGGGTCAGGAAGTTGAGGTGGCTCACGGCGGCCAGCTCTTCCTTATCCAGCTTCATGCCGCGGATCATCTGGCCGTTTTCCAGCGCGACCTTGATCTTCTCCAGGGTTTCCACTTCCAGCTTGGCATCCTTGTCGCCGCCTTTGGCGCGCTTGGACTGACGGTGAATGGCGCGCTCGCAGGCGTCCAGATCCGACAGGGCCAGCTCGGTGTTGATCACTTCGATGTCGTCGGCAGGGGAGACCTTACCGGCAACGTGAATGATGTTCTCGTCGTCGAAGCAGCGCACTACGTGGCCGATCGCTTCGGTTTCACGGATGTTGGCCAGGAACTGGTTACCCAGACCTTCACCCTTGGAGGCACCGGCAACCAGACCGGCGATGTCGACGAATTCCATGGTGGTCGGCACAACGCGCTGCGGATTGATGATGGCAGCCAGCTGATCGAGGCGCGGGTCCGGCATCGGCACCACACCTGTGTTCGGCTCGATGGTGCAGAACGGGAAGTTGGCGGCTTCGATACCGGCCTTGGTCAGCGCGTTGAACAGGGTGGATTTGCCTACATTGGGCAGGCCCACGATACCGCATTTAAAACCCATGGATTGTTACCTTACTTGATGGATGCTGTTGGGGGTCGCCCGCAGGCGGCCCATGTCATGCTTGTTCTGGTCGTTGCTCATGTACCGGCACAATGCCCGTACAGGGTCAAACCGACCTAACCCTTTTCAGCCTTGAAGCTGTGCAAGCGATTCATGGCCTTGGTCATATCTTGTTTGAACAGGATGTCGGTGGCACGCAGGGACTCGTCCAGCGCGGCGTCGATCAGGTTCTGTTCACTGCTGGGGGCCTTGGTCAGGACGAAGCCAGCCACCTGCTCTTTGCTGCCGGGATGGCCGATCCCGAGACGCAGCCGGAAGAAGTTATTGTTGTTGCCCATCTTGGCGATGATGTCCTTGAGGCCGTTATGGCCACCGTGACCACCACCCTGCTTGAACTTGGCGATGCCTGGCGGCAGATCCAGTTCGTCATGGGCCACCAGTATCGCTTCCGGTTCAATCTGATAAAAACGCGCCAGTGCGGCCACCGCCTTGCCAGAGAGGTTCATATAGGTGTTCGGGATGAGCAGCCGCACATCCTGCCCCTCGACCAGGATGCGGGCAGTATGGCCGAAGAACTTGGGTTCTTCACGCAGGCTGACATTGTGCCAGCGGGCCAGTTGCTCCACATACCAGGCGCCCGCATTGTGGCGGGTCTTGGCATATTCCGGGCCGGGGTTGCCCAGTCCGACGATCAGTTTGATTTCGCTTGTCACGCTTGATGTCTTCACTCGCAGCTGCCATGGGCACACTACCCAGGGCAATAGGACGCAATATTCTAGCCGCCGAGTGGCGATCACTCAACCAATGCGCATGTTATGGCGGGATTTGCAGCATTATTGCGGCCAATGGGTAGCTAACGGTGGGCAAACGGGCCTCTTGCATGAGGCCCGTTTCAGCTTACCGATGGATTGTGCCCGGTTGACTACCGTCGTTATTTGGCGCGCAGCAGGGTGACGGTCTCTTCATCCAGTACGGTCAGGGTGGGACGGGCATCGCGCACATACTCCACGAAAGACGCTGCATCGGTGCCGCAATCCACGCCGCTGGCTTTGCAATCGAGGGCCTGGCCCGTGGCATAGACGGCGCTCAGCAGTTCACCGTTTTGTGCCACCTTCAGCACCGGGAAGGCGGTCAGCTTGCCATTGACACTGGCGATGTCGACCCGCTCGCTCTTCTGACGCTGGGCATTGGCCAGTGCTTGCCAGCCATCGTTGCCGTTGGCGCTGTAGGCGTTCATCACTACCCGATAGCGCTGGCTATCCACCAGATCTTGCCACTCGCCGCTTGCGGTCTTGCGCTGCAATTGGGTCAGGATGCCCGCCTTGCCTGCGTCGGTCTCCTGGAAGGTGTAACGCAGGTGGCCGCCATAGGGGAACTTGCCGGCATGGGCGCTGGCGGGCAGGGTGGCGGTGATGGTCTCGGTCAGCAGGGCGCGGACCTCGGCGCCGGTCAGGGTAAGCACCGAGAGCTGGTTCTTGAACGGCAGCAGGGTGAGGGCGCTATCCCCTTCGCGCCATTCTCCTGCAGGCAGGTCGGCACGCACGCCGCCCACCGCCACCAGAGAAAAATCGACCTGGCCACCGGTCAGGGCCTGAACGGCCGGGGTATTGGCCCAGTAGAACTCCCCTTCGGCAACCAGCGGCGCTACATCTGAGCCGTGGCTGTCGCTGCCGTTGTCGCCGGGGCGACGGGCATTTTGCAGCTGCTCGGGGATGGTGCCGATCACCGGGCCATAAGCTTTCTCCAGCGCCGGTTTGTAGTGGCTGTCGATGATGCCGCGCAGGCGCGGATCTTCATCCACGGTCACCAGATTGGGCTGGTTGTCGACAAACTGGCTTGCCTCTTTGCTGCGGGCGTCGTCGAGCGCTTGCTTGCGCGCCGCATCGGCGAAGAAATCGCGGCTGGCCAGCAGGCTGTTGTGGCCCTGGCAGTCGGTCACCTGACCCTGGCTGTCAAAGGTCACCTGAGCCAGGCCGATGGCCTGGGCGTAGGAGCCCGCCTGCACCACGCAGGTTTTGCCGATGCCATCCGGATTGGTCACCAGCTTGGCGTAATCGCCGGTCTTGCCCCAGCCGATATTGCGAAAATCGCCGAGCAAGCTGTGGGAGTGGCCGCCGACGATGGCATCGAGGCCGTTTACCTTGGCGGCCAGTGCCAGATCCCGCTCGTTGCCGATGTGGGTGAGCGCCACGATCTGATGGATCCCCTTGGCTTGCAGCATGTCGACCGTGGCCTGAGCCGAGGTGACCTCCTTGCCAAAGCGCAGCTTGCCGACGTTGGGGGCGATATTGCCCATGTCTTCCAGCACCAGACCGATGACGGCGACCAGTTGCTTGCCTTGCGGCAGGTTGTCGAGATCGGTGACCGGACTCTTCTGGTTGCCGTCAAAGGCGTAGACCACGAAGGGCTTGAGGTTGTCAGCCTTGCTGAGGGCCGGATCGGCCTTGGTGTCGAGGTTGGCGGCCAGCACCGGGAAGTTGACCCCCTCGATGAAGCGGGCCAGCTTCTGGTTATCCAGATCGAACTCGTGGTTGCCCAGCGCCATGGCATCGAGGCCGAACTGGCTCAGCAACTCGGCATTGGCCATCCCCTCGTTGAGCTTGAAGTAGCCACTGCCCTGCCAGGCATCGCCGCCGTGCAGCAGCAGCAAGGGTTGGTTCTTGGCCAGCGCATCGGCCTGATAGGCTTTCGCCATGGTCAGCAGGCGCGGATAACCGCCAAAGCGGGTATAGAGGGTGTCCGTCTCCCCCTGCTGGGCAAAGATCTGCCCTTTGATCTCGGCATTGACCGGATCAAACTGGGAGTGGGTGTCGTTCATGTGAGCCAGGGTCAGCACAAAGGGCGGGTTCTCTTTGGCGGGCTGACAGGCGAACAGGGCGGAGGTGAGGGTCGCGAGCAGGAGGGGACGCAAGCAATTCATGGGTAAATCCTTAAGCCTGCCGGGGCAGGGTCGTACCAGATAGCAGAAAGTTGGAAAGAGAAGGTCCAGAAAGACGAAAACCGCCTGATGGCGGTTTTCGTTATTGCTGAATCTATCAATGCTCAAACATGGCAGAGATGGACTCTTCGTTGCTGATGCGACGAATGGCTTCGGCCAGTACAGTTGACAGCGTCAGCTGCTTGACCTTGCCTACCGCTTTCATCTCCGCAGTGAGCGGGATGGAGTCGGTGATGATCAGTTCATCGATCACGGAGTTCTTGATGTTCTCGACGGCGGAACCGGAGAAGACCGGGTGGGTAGCGTAGGCGAATACACGCTTGGCACCGCGCTCTTTCAGGGCCTCTGCGGCTTTGCACAGGGTGCCGCCGGTGTCGATCATGTCATCAACGATGATGCAGTCGCGGCCGGCAACGTCACCGATCAGGTGCATGACCTGGGAGACGTTCGGGCGGGGACGGCGCTTGTCGATGATGGCGATGTCGGTGTCATCCAGCAGCTTGGCGATGGCGCGGGCACGCACGACGCCACCGATGTCCGGGGAGACAACGACAGGAGACTCGAGGTTCTTGGACTTCATGTCTTCCAGCAGCACCGGGCTACCGAACACGTTGTCTACCGGAACGTCGAAGAAACCTTGAATTTGCTCGGCATGCAGGTCAACGGTCAGCACGCGATCCACACCGACGCTGGAGAGGAAGTCAGCGACAACCTTGGCGGTGATGGGTACACGGGCGGAGCGGACACGGCGGTCCTGACGGGCATAACCAAAGTAGGGGATAACGGCAGTGATACGGCCAGCTGAAGCACGACGCAGAGCATCCACCATGACGATCAATTCCATCAAATTGTCGTTGGTCGGGGCACAGGTGGATTGAATGATGAAGATATCGCCACCACGTACATTCTCATTGATCTGTACGCTGATCTCGCCGTCGCTAAAGCGACCTACGGCAGCATTGCCGAGTTTGATAAACAGGCGATCTGCGATCTTCTGGGCTAGTTCCGGCGTTGCGTTACCAGCAAACAGCTTCATGTCAGGCACGGTTTGAAACCTCGGGGTTGCATCCAGTATGTGGGGGAGTCTGAAATCAGACCCTATCGTTTTGGGGCAAACGATTTATCAAGATAACGTACAAGGTGTCTGCTGCCCAATGATTGTGATGATACCGGTAACCCGAATCCGTGGCCGAGTGCAAAACCGGCCACGTTAATCACAACGCATCATTGATACTTGGGAATTGGCTGGGGTACTAGGATTCGAACCTAGGAATGGCGAGATCAAAACCCGCTGCCTTACCGCTTGGCGATACCCCAATCATTTGAACTGTTGCAATGTGGAGAAGAGAGGTGATATGTTCTCGCCCTTGGCGACAAACCCATCAAGTCCCTTCGGCACGCAGGCCAACACTTCCCGAGCAGTCACTTCGTCTTCAAATTGAGCAAAGACGCAGGCTCCTGTGCCCGTCATTCTTGACGGCGCGTATTCTAGCAACCAGCCGAGCGCATTGGCAACCTCGGGGTGGCGCTTTTTCACCAGTGATTCGCAATCGTTTTTCCACTCGCCTTCCAGCAGGTTGTCCAGCGCCATTTTCGGCGTGGCTCTCGGCAGGTCCGGATCCTGAAATACGGCCGCGGTCGCTACATGGCAATCGGGCTTGAGCACCAGATACCAGGCATCGGGCAGTTCGACCGGTTGCAGCCGCTCACCTACTCCTTCGGCAAAGGCCGCCTTGCCACGGACAAACACCGGCACATCGGCCCCCAGCTGGACGCCAAGCGCTGCCAGTTCATCTTCGTCAAGACCTGCCTGCCAGAGGTGGTTAAGCGCCACCAGCGTGGTGGCCGCATCGGACGAACCGCCGCCAATGCCGCCGCCCATGGGTAGCACTTTCTCCAGCCGGATATGGGCACCTTGCGGGCTCGGCAGGGTTGCTTGCAGCAGGCGTGCCGCCCGAATAATCAGATTCTGCTCATCCGGCACCCCGGGAATGGCCGGGCTCAGGGTGAGAGTGTCGCTATTCGGTATCACTTCAAACTCGAGCCAGTCGCTGTGATTGAGGAAGATAAACAGGGTCTGCAGCTCGTGATAGCCATCGGGACGACGGCCATTGACGTGTAGAAACAGGTTGAGTTTGGCCGGTGCCGGCCAGCGTGTGGAAGCCATTAACGTGCAAGAGTCCATTGGTTGATCTGAAGCTTGAGGCGGCTGTTCTGGCCGGTCATGGTCAGCTGGTGCGGCAGGCGGTAGCCATCCTGATCCCGATAATCGCCATAGACGATCTGCCACTGGCCGTCGCGCACGCTGGCCAGACTGCTGTCGGGGTTGAGTTCAAACTCCGCCTGACCCGGCAGCCCCTTGATCCACTCTGGCAATCCAGCAACCGGAATATTCCAGCCGGTCAGTTGATAGATGAGCGCTTCGGCATCCTGGCTCTGGTGGCGATTGCCGTCGCTGTCGAGCAGGGTGATCTCCCCCTTGCTGCGGGAGAGCTCCAGAATGCTGGTGCCGATCAGGCTGGTGAGGTTGAGGCGATAATCCTCGCCATCCTGCTGCCAGTTGAGACGGGCGCTGCCCTTTTGCTGTGGCGTGATGATGGCCATCTTGCCGGATAGCTGCCAGTGGGTCAGCTGCTCGAGACGGGTCCGCTCCTGGTTCCAGTTCACCTGGTCACGCTGGGGCTGGGTGGTGGCACAACCGGCCAGCAACAGCAGGCAGGTGAGGGTAAAAATACGTAGCAGCAAGAGACGGCTCCAGAGAGAGGAATTTGCCACAGTATACGGGGCGGCCGTATTGCTTTTAAAGACTTACCCTTTCTCGTACAATTGGCAGCCTTTGCACCCAGCGTATGAAATGATCGTCGCCCACTCATGAGTTTGCTTGCCCTCGGAATCAACCACAACACCGCCAGTGTCGCCTTGCGGGAACGGGTCGCCTTTGGCCCGGACTGCATCGATCGCGCCTTGCGTGAGCTGGTGAGCCAACCCGGTGTCAGCGAGGCGGTGATCGTCTCCACCTGCAACCGGACCGAACTCTATTGCAATCTGGAGGAGGAGCGGCAGGAGCAAGTGCTGCGCTGGCTGCAGCAGTTCCACGGGCTGGACGCTGCCGAACTGGTCACTGCCATCTATCAGCATCACGATGAAGAGGCGGTGCGCCACTTGATGCGGGTGGCGTGCGGGCTCGACTCGCTGGTGTTGGGGGAGCCGCAGATCCTGGGGCAGATCAAGCAATCCTATGCCCACGCCCAGCAGGCGGAGTCGGTGAAGGGGGCGCTGGAGCGGCTGTTCCAGAAATCCTTCTCGGTGGCGAAAAGAGTGCGCACAGATACCGAGATTGGCGCCAGTGCCGTGTCGGTGGCGTTTGCCGCCGTCAGCTTGGGTCGGCGGATCTTCTCCGATCTCTCCCAGACCAAGGTGCTGCTGGTCGGTGCTGGCGAAACCATTGAACTGGTGGCCCGTCATCTGCGCGAGCAGAACGTCACCAAGATGATGGTGGCGAACCGCACCCTGCAGCGCGCCCAGACTCTGGCAGCCGAATTCGGCGCCCAGGTGATGACGCTCGAAGAGATCCCCGACTATCTGCACGAGGCGGATATTGTCATCAGCTCGACCGCCAGCCCCCTGCCCATCATCGGCAAGGGGATGGTGGAGCGCGCGCTGAAGGCCCGCCGCTTCAAACCCATGTTTCTGGTGGATATTGCCGTGCCGCGCGACATCGAAGCCGAAGTCGATGAGCTCTCCGATGCCTATCTCTACACGGTGGATGATTTGCAGGGGATCATTGAGCAGAACCTCGAAACCCGTAAACGGGCTGCCGCGCAGGCGGAAGTGATCGTGCAGGAAGAGCGTGACGAGTTTATGGGCTGGTATCGCGGCCAGAGCTCGGTCGACCTCATTCGCGATTATCGCCATCAGTCCCAGCAAGTGGCTGATGAAGAGTTGCAACGGGCCCTGCTGGCATTGGCGCAGGGCGAGAGTGCCGAACAGGCGCTCAAGGCGATGGCCCATCGCCTCACCAACAAATTGATCCACGCGCCGACCCAGGCGTTGCGCCAGGCTGCCTCCCAGGGGGATCAGAGCGAGCTCTCCCGCTTGCGGCAGGCGCTGGGGTTGTCACAAGAGCCATAATTTTCGGGCAACCTGCCGGTTGTCCCGTCCTCCATTGAGAATGCAAGAGTTATGAATCCGTCACTGATCAGAAAGCTGGAAGGCCTCATCGAGCGCCACGAAGAAGTACAGGCCATGCTCGGCGAGCCAGACGTGGTCTCGGATCAGGATCGCTACCGCGCCCTGACCCGCGAATATGCCCAGCTGGAAGATATCGTTCACGCCTTCCAGCGTTACCGTCAGGCTCAGGATGATCTTGAGACCACCCAGATGATGCTGGAGGAGGACGATGCCGACCTGCGCGAGATGGCGCAGGAGGAGCTGCCGCTCGCCAAGGCCAATCTGGAGGCGTTGGAGCAGGAGCTGCAACTGATGTTGCTGCCCAAGGATCCCAAGGATGACAACAACTGCTATCTGGAGATCCGCGCCGGTGCCGGTGGCGACGAAGCGGCCATCTTTGCCGGTGACCTGTTCCGCATGTATTCACGGTTTGCCGAGCGTCAGGGCTGGCGCGTCTCCATCGTCAGCTGCAACGATGGTGAATATGGTGGCTACAAGGAGGTGATCGCCAAGATCGACGGCGAGCGCGTCTATGGCCGTCTCAAGTTTGAATCCGGTGGTCACCGGGTACAACGGGTGCCGGAGACCGAATCTCAGGGCCGCGTGCACACCTCCGCCTGTACCGTCGCCGTGCTGCCGGAAGTGCCGGAAGCCGAGCAGATCGAGATCAACCCTTCTGATCTGAAGATCGACACCTTCCGCGCCTCCGGTGCCGGTGGTCAGCACGTCAACAAGACCGACTCGGCCATCCGCATCACCCACCTGCCGACCGGTCTGGTGGTGGAGTGTCAGGACGAGCGCTCCCAGCACAAGAACCGCGCCAAGGCGATGTCGGTGCTCTCCGCCCGCCTGCAAGCGGCCGAGGATGAGCGCCACCGCGCCGCCGAGCAGAGCACCCGCCGCAATCTGGTGGGCTCCGGCGATCGCTCCGAGCGCATTCGTACCTACAACTACCCGCAGGGCCGCCTCTCCGAGCACCGCATCAACCTGACCCTCTATCGCCTCTCCGAAATTTTGGAAGGGGATCTGGACTGCGTCATCACACCGCTGGTGCAGGAGTATCAGGCCGATCAGCTCGCCTCGCTGGCCGAGAACAACTAATGCAAATGGTGATCCGGCAAGCTCGCATTAAGTGTTCTGCCCATAAGGTGGAGTGGCACTGATGCAGATCCAGCAGGCCCGCGCCCATATCATGACTGTGTTGGCTGAGGGGGAGTCCCCCCGCGCCGACGCCGATGTACTGCTCTGCCATCTGCTCGGGTGTCGTCGCAGCTATCTGATGACCTGGCCCGAGCGTGAGCTGGATGCCGCCCAGCAGGCCACCCTGCAGGGGTGGCTGGCTCGTCGTCTCAACGGCGAACCCATCGCCCATCTGGTGGGCGAGCGGGAGTTCTGGTCGCTGCCGCTGAAAGTGAGCCCGGCGACCCTGATCCCGCGCCCCGATACCGAGGTGCTGGTCGAGCAGGCGCTGACCAGAATCCCGCAAGGTCCTTGCGCCGTGCTGGATCTGGGCACCGGCACCGGCGCCATCGCGCTGGCGCTCAAGTCCGAGCGGCCCGAGGTCGATGTGTGGGCGGTGGATCGGATGGCGGATGCCGCGGCGCTGGCCCGCGAGAACAGCGCCGCGCTGGGGTTACCCATCGAGGTGCGTCATGGCAGTTGGTTCGAGCCCCTTGGCGAGCCGGATCGCGACGAAACGCCACGTTTTGCGGTGATTGTCTCCAATCCCCCCTATATTGATGGCGCCGATCCCCATCTCGAGCAGGGTGATGTGCGTTTTGAACCCCGCTCGGCGCTGGTTGCCGATGACGCCGGGCTGGCCGATATCTGCCACATCGTGGCCCATGCCCCCGCTTATCTGTTGCCTGACGGCTGGTTGCTGCTGGAACATGGCTGGGATCAGGGGGAGGCGGTGCGTCAGTTGCTGCGTGATGGCGGCTACCGCGAGGTAGCCACGGTGCGCGATTACGGGGATAACGACAGGGTGACGCTGGGCCTCTGCCCGCTGCGCTGACAGCCCCTTACTGTTACACGGCGGGTTGCCTGTGCGCCCCCATGCAAGGATTGAATATGGTTTTTGTGCTCAAACACCTGCACCTCACCCTGATTGCCGGGGCCGTGCTGATGTTTATGCTCCGCTTCTACTGGGTACAGACCGCCACTAGCCGAGCCTATAGTGCGCCGGTGATGAAGGTCAGCGGCTGGCTCAACGGTCTGGTGGTGCTCTCCGGCGTATTGCTTTGCATGGTGCTGGATCTCAACCCGCTCAATAACGGAACGCCCTGGCTCAGCGAGAAGCTGATGGCCATTCTGGTGCTGGTATTTCTGGCGGCGATGGCGCTGCGGCTGGCCAAAAGCAATCTGGTGCGCTGGTGCTCCTTTCTGGGGGCGCTCGGCTGGATCTACTTTATTGCCAAGTTGGCAGTGCTCAAACAGACGAGTGTGTTCGGCTAAGGCATGAAGAGAATGTTACACATAGACGAATGGACCGATTTCGAAGCCCACGACATCACCGAGCTGGCGTTGTCAGTCAGTGACGAAATTTATGGCTCGGTCGAGGAGGGGATGCGCGAGTTGAACCTGCTGGACGAGTGGCTGGACGAGCAGATCGAAGAGGGCACCTGCGACGAGGTGCGCCAGCAGTTGCTGCAGGGCTTCTACCACAGCCTCGGTTTTCATGGCGACTGGCAGGATTATTTCTCTGCCAACAACTGCGATCTCAATCAGGTGCTGGTTCAGCGCAAGGGGATCCCGGTCAGCCTCGGCATTCTCATTATCCAGCTGGGGCGCAAGCTCGGGCTCGATGTGGAGGGGATCTGCTTCCCCGGCCACTTCCTGGTGAGCTTTGCCGGTGGCGAGGGGGAGGTCTATGTCGACCCCTTTACCGGCGACGAGCTGAGTCTGGCCCGCATCGAGCTGCTGCTGCGCGGTGCGTTGGGGGACTTGGCGACCCTCACTCCCGACTACCTGCAGCCCTCCGGCCAGTGGGAGATCATCGAACGGCTGCTCAACGTCAGCAAGGGGGCCCTGCTGCGGGAAGATCGCATGCCCGAGGCGCTGCGTTGCAGCGAGCTGTTGCTGCGGATGAAGCCCGGCGATCCGCTGGAGACGCGGGATCGCGGCTTTATCTACGAGCAGCTCGATTGCCCGCGCCAGGCCGCCGACGATTTTGAATATTTTATTGAACAATGCCCGGACGATCCGGTCGCCGATGTGCTGAAAGTACAGCTGGCCGCGCTGGATCTGAGCCCCAAGCCCCTCCATTAAGGGCGGCTTGAAACTGAAACAGAAGAATATCAAGGCCGCTGCGTCCGGTCGCAACGGAGTAACTAGGCTTCAAGCCCTTTTATTAAGGATGTCTTAGATGGAACAGAAGAATATCAAGATCAACCAGATCGACGTTGCCAACGACAAACCGTTCGTGCTGTTTGGTGGCATGAACGTGTTGGAATCCCGCGACATGGCGATGGCGGTGTGCGAGAAGTACGTGGAAGTGACAAGCAAGCTGGGCATCCCGTTTGTCTTCAAGGCGAGCTGGGACAAGGCCAACCGCTCCTCCATCCACTCCTACCGCGGTCCGGGTCTGGAAGAGGGTATGAAGATTTTCCAGGAGCTGAAAGCGACCTTCGGCATGCCGGTCATCTCCGATCTGCACGAACCCCATCAGGCCAAGCCGGTCGCCGAGGTGGTGGACGTTATCCAGCTGCCCGCCTTCCTGGCGCGCCAGACTGATCTGGTGGAAGCCATGGCCCGCACCGGCAACGTCATCAACATCAAGAAGCCGCAGTTCCTCAGCCCAAGCCAGATGAAGAACATCACCGACAAGTTTGAGGAGTGCGGCAACGATCAGCTGATCCTGTGCGAGCGCGGTGCCAACTTCGGCTACGACAACCTGGTGGTGGACATGCTGGGTCTGGGCGTGATGAAGAAGAGCACCGGTGGCTATCCGGTGATCTTCGACGTGACCCACTCCCTGCAGTGCCGTGATCCGCTGGGTGCCGCCTCCGGTGGCCGTCGCGAGCAAGTGACCGAGCTGGCGCGCGCCGGCATGGCGGTCGGTCTGGCCGGTCTCTTTATCGAATCACACCCGGATCCGAAAATTGCCCGCTGTGATGGCCCGAGCGCCCTGCCGCTCGACAAGCTGGAAGGCTTCCTCAAACAGATGAAGGCCATCGATGACCTGATCAAGGGTTTTGAGCCCCTGGATACCTCTGCTTGATGGGACAAGCACTTATCACAAGGCCTCGCAATGCGAGGCCTTGTTTTTTGCGCTTGCCCAGTGAAAGCACGTATAAAAAAACGGCCGACAGGCCGTTTTTTGTGCTGATACAGCAAGTATCAGCGGTTCACTGCAGGACGCTGATTACAGGCTCTGGGTGAAAGTACGGGTAACCACGTCACGCTGCTGTTCCGGGGTCAGGGCGTTGAAACGCACTGCGTAGCCAGATACGCGGATGGTCAGCTGCGGGTACTTCTCCGGATTCGCGATAGCATCTTCCAGGGTTTCGCGACGCAGCACGTTGACGTTCAGGTGCTGACCACCTTCAACAGCCGGTTCGGCCTGAACAGGCAGTTCGCGGTATTCGAACTGACCCAGATCAGAGAGTGCGACTTCCTGATCGGCAGCAAAGGCATCGCCTTTGACACAGATGCAGCGAGCCTGTTGCTTCTCTTCGTCCAGCAGCCAGAAAGAGTTCAGCAGGGCGGTGTTGGCAGCCTGGGTGATTTGAATGCCTTTGATCATGGTATGACTCCTCAATGGGAACGCGAATCCAACTGTAAGGAAATTACCCTGATGTATTTAAGCTACCGTTAATTGTGGTGGCTTAAAGGGCCCTTGCCTTACACCTTTGCTTTGATGGGGTCATATATACCATGTTGGTAATATTACTAAAATTGATCTAGATCAATAAAAATCAATAAAGTGCCATTTAAATGGGATTAAATTCTTGAGTTTAATCAAAAATAGGTCATTTTTCTGATTTTGTAAGATATCAAAATTATGCATCTTTTACCTTTTTAATCTAGTAATTTAACTACATCTTTTTCGGCTTTTCTGTGGTGGATTGAGGAGTTGGCTACACTCAGCAGAAAGCAAGGAGAGTGTCGGGTGAATATCAGGTGGCGAATGTGGGGATGGTTGGCCCTGTTCTGTTGCTGGGCAATCACAGCTGTGGTCCGGGCCGAAACAGTACGCATAGCGGTGGGCGAATGGCCGCCTTATATCAGTGAGTCGCTTCCCAATCAGGGGTTTCTCTGTCAGGTGGTACGTGAGGCCTTTGCCGAGCAGGGGGTCGATGTCAGCTTTCATTTCTACCCCTGGTCTGAGGCATACAGCCTGACTCTTGAAGGGCGTTATATGATTACCATGCCCTGGTTTCGCTCTCGCGAGCGCGAGCAGCACTTCTATCTCTCTGCATCGCTGGGCAAATTTACGACCCGTCTGCTTGCACTTAATGGTTCGCCATTGGTCAGTTTGGGTGAGCTGAAAAACGAGCCTGTCGGGGTTACCCGTGGCTATTTTTATGGTGAAGGGTTTGCAGCAAGACAATCCGAGCTGTCTCTTGAGTGGTCCGACTCCGATGAGGAGAGCATGGAGAAACTGCTCACCGGACGCATTCGTTATCTGGTCATGGATGAACAGGTGGCACAGGTTCTGTTTCAGCAGGTTCTCTCTCGTCATCCCCAAGCGGCAGCATTGAGTGGTGCCCCCGATCCCATCTGGTCCCAGCCGGGCTATCTGCTGATGCGCAAGGCCGATCCCGATGCCCGCCGCTTGATGTTGCTGTTTAACGCCGGTCTGCACAAACTGGAGCGCTCCGGCCGGCTCGCCAGGCTCTGGAAAGTGTGAGTCACGGTTGCGTCTTGCGGGCTGCCCCCCTATCCTGACTCCTTCGCCGTATCAAGTGAGGAGGCCGGGGTGCTGACCTGGAGTGATGTGATTGGCTCTGAAAAAGAGCAGGACTATTTCAAGTGTACGCTGGCGACCGTCAGGGCAGAGCGGGAAGCGGGCAAGGTGATCTACCCCCCCCCGGCCGATGTGTTCAATGCTTTCAAACTGACCGAACTGGATCAGGTCAAGGTGGTGATCCTGGGGCAGGATCCCTACCATGGCCCGAATCAGGCACATGGTCTCTGCTTCTCCGTCCTGCCCGGGGTGCGTACTCCCCCCTCACTGGTCAACATCTATAAGGAGATGCAGCGGGATCTGCCTGGTTTCGTCACACCCAATCACGGTTTTCTGGAGTCCTGGGCCAGACAGGGGGTTCTGCTGCTCAACACAGTGCTGACAGTGCAGGCCGGTCAGGCACACTCTCATGCCCATCTGGGGTGGGAAACCTTCACCGATCGGGTCATCGAGCAGATCAATGCCAGTTGTAACGGGGTGGTATTTCTGTTGTGGGGCTCCCATGCCCAGAAGAAAGGGCGTTTTATCGACCGGCAGCGCCACCACGTGTTGACGGCACCCCATCCCAGCCCCCTTTCAGCCCACCGTGGTTTTATCGGCTGCGGCCACTTTTCCGAGACCAACCGCCTGCTGGAATTGCAGGGTAAAAGCCCGATCGAATGGCAATCTGTCTGCCAACCACTTGATTGAGTGCAAAGTTCGGGCGACAAATGACCGTATACTCAGGAAAGTAACATTTTATTTCAGCGCCAAGGAGTGCCCATGTTATCGAGTTTGCACAAGGATCACCTCAATATCGCCCGACTGCTGGATCTGCTGAAGCAGAAGCTAGCCGCCATTCGTGCCGAGCAACCTATCAGCTATTTTCTGGTGCGCGATGTCATCGATTATCTGCGGGAGGTTTCTGACAAGTATCACCACCCCAAGGAAGATCTTGTCTATGACTACTACCTGAAATACCGGGTGGTGGAGGGGGATGTCGCGAACCGCTTGCATGAGGAGCATCTCAAGTTGCTGGAGGCGGGGACCGAGCTCAAGGAGATGGTGGAGATGATCCTGATGGATGCGGTGATCCCGCTCGATCAGTTCACCGCCAAGCTGGAGCGCTTCGTGGAGCTGCAAGAGGCACACATGAACTACGAAGAAGGGGTGATCTTCCCCCATCTGCGTGACTCCCTGACCGAGGATGACTGGCGTCATCTGGAGCAAAACTGGCAGAACCGAGCTATCGGTGATCCTCTGTTTGGTGCCGAGATCAGCCAGCACTTCCAGGCGCTTGCCAAGCGCCTCTCCCTGCCTTTTGCTGCCAGCTGACGCACGCGGCTTTCGGTCATCAGTCATCTGACTGTGCAGGTGTTACCCGGCCAATGTGCCGGGTTACTTATTGTTACTCACGCCACATGATCTTGTTGTGCCATTTGTCGGGCACAGTGAGCTGCCAGCGGGCCAGCTCGCTCTTGCTGAAGACATATTCGCCGCGCAGGGCCGCTCGCGGGGAGATAGTACGGGGCAGGGTGCCCGCCAGTATGGTGTTGATAAGGGACGCTGCCTGCAACCCCTGATCGTGGCCGTCCAGTACCAGCCCGCCGATGGCCATCCCCTTGCCGACGGTAAACTCCCAGAAACAGAAGAGCGGCACCGGCGTGTTGGCGCTGGTCCACTCCAGCACAGTCTGTTCGCTCACATGCTTGCCATTATCATCGACCAGCGTGTGGTAGAGGCCGAGGAAGATTGCCTGATAGCCATTCTTCTTGGCGTTGAGCACCGCCTCCTGCCAGAGGCTGTAGTCGCCCATCAGCTGGCTGTTGACCCGGGTCTGGCCGACTCGCAATTCGGTCTGGGTCTTGAATTCATCCTCGATAGCGGTGAGGGCCACATTGCTGGAATCAAACAGTACCAGCGCCTTGTCGAGCCCCCCCATCATCTGGCTTATTTCGCTGATGTTGCGCTTGAGCAGGGGGCGTTCCAGCACCCCGGTGATCTTGGGGTGGCCGACAAAGCCCTTGAGGCGGGGGTTTTCGTTCATGCCGAGAAAGACCACCGGGGTACCCAGCGAGGCGATCTCGTTGGCCAGATAGTTGATGGCATTGTCATCCCCCAGCACCACCAGATCCGGTTTGCTCTTGAGATAAAAAGCGATAGCCCGTTGAGCGATGTCGTCGAACGCCTCCCGTGGATGGCGTTTGGTGTCCATATAGAAGTGAGAGATCTTGTGCTCCCCCTGCAACCCTTTGCGCAAACCTTCGTTGTAGCTCTGGTCCCAAAGGTATTCGGGATGGTAGCTGCTGATCACCAGAATGTTTGCGGCCCAGAGCGGCAGGGAGAGGGTGGAGAGCAGTAGCAACAGCAGGGAGGTGCGCATGGGAAGGCCCCTGTCGAGTGATAGTGTATGCATGCTCAGTATGGGCAGTGTTTGCCGTTACTGTCATCTCGAAACCGGTATGGCAGGGCGCGATTTTTTTTCGGTTGAGCGGATCGGACGCCAGCCCGCACTCTGCTTGGGATCGGGTTTTATTGAGTCTTTTTTTGGTTGGTCGTGAACTGTCCCGCTCGCTGAAAAACCTGTTCTGGATCAAGAAATGAGGCTGCGCTTTGGTGCCTAATAGACACCACATATAGGGACGCATTCGTTTTTAATCCCTATATGTTGTGTTATTAAGCTGTGTATAAGCTGTTCCCCTCCTATCTTCAGCCCAGGCTTGTCAAGCCTCGGCTGAATTTATTTGCGTCCAGGACGAGATGCCGGGAGGGGGGCCCAACAAGGGTGAGCCAGAGGCAAATGCCTGGCCTTTTAACGGGGAAAATCCATGAAACCGGTTGTGATCAAACGTGACGGATGTCGCGCACCATTCAATGCCCAGCTGATTCGCGATGCGGTCAGCCGAGCGGCGGAAGCGGTCAATCAGGCCAATCCGGCACTCGCCTCCCGCATTGCCAATGCAGTGAGTCAGGAGCTGGAAGGGCGTGGTGAAGTTGATATCCACGAGATCCAGAACCGGGTCGAAAACCACCTGATGGCTTCCGACGACAAGGCCATCGCCCGTGCCTATATCGAATATCGCCACGACAGGGATCAGGCTCGCGAGGCGCGCGGCCGTCTGGCGCAGGAGATCCGTGGTCTGGTCGAGCAGACCAACGCCGCCCTGCTCAACGAAAACGCCAACAAAGACTCCAAGGTGATCCCGACCCAGCGCGACCTGCTGGCCGGTATTGTCGCCAAGCACTATGCCACCAGCCACATGCTGCCCCGTGATGTGGTTCAGGCCCACGAGAGCGGTGATCTGCACTTCCACGATCTCGACTACTCACCTTTCTTCCCGATGTTCAACTGCATGTTGATCGATCTGAAAGGGATGCTGACCCACGGCTTCAAGATGGGCAATGCGGAGATCGATACCCCGAAATCCATCAGCACCGCCACGGCCGTGACCGCCCAGATCATCGCTCAGGTGGCGAGCCACATCTATGGCGGCACCACCATCAACCGCATCGACGAAGTGCTGGCCCCCTATGTGACCATCAGCTGGCAGAAACACCGTGAAGTGGCCGAAGAGTGGGGCATTGCCGACGTGGAAGCTTACGCCATGGCCCGCACCGAGAAAGAGTGCTACGACGCCTTCCAGTCGCTGGAGTACGAGGTCAACACCCTGCACACAGCCAACGGTCAGACGCCGTTTGTCACCTTCGGCTTTGGTCTGGGGGACAGCTGGGAGTCGCGAATGATCCAGCGCGCCATCCTCAGCAACCGCATCGCTGGCCTTGGCAAGAACAAGAAGACCGCCGTGTTCCCGAAACTGGTGTTTGCCATCAAGGATGGCCTCAACCACAAGCAGGGTGATCCCAACTACGACATCAAGCAGCTGGCGCTGGAGTGTGCCTCCAAGCGGATGTATCCGGACATCCTCAACTACGACCAGGTCGTGAAAGTGACCGGCTCCTTCAAGACTCCCATGGGTTGCCGCTCCTTCCTCGGTGCCTACGAGGAGAATGGCGAGCTGATCCACGAAGGTCGCAACAACCTGGGGGTGGTGAGCCTCAACCTGCCGCGCATTGCCCTGAAATCCCGTGACGAAGCGGACTTCTGGGATCGTCTCGATGCCTCCCTGCGGGTCGCCAAGAAGGCGCTGATGTACCGCATCACCCGTCTGGACGGGGTGAAAGCGCGGGTTGCACCGATCCTCTATATGGAAGGGGCCTGCGGCGTGCGGCTGAAGGCGGACGACAACGTCAGCGAGATCTTCAAGAACGGTCGTGCCTCCATTTCCCTCGGTTATATCGGGGTTCACGAGACCATCAACGCCCTGTTTGGTGACAAGGTTCACCTGTTTGACAGCACCGAGCTGCAACAGAAGGCCATCGCCATCATCGCCCGTCTCAGGGCGGCCATCGATGAGTGGAAAGAGGAGACCGGCTACGGCTTCAGCCTCTACTCCACCCCGAGCGAGAACCTCTGCACCCGCTTCTGCCGCATCGACGCCAAGGAGTTTGGTGTGGTATCCGGCGTGACCGACAAGGGTTACTACACCAACAGCTTCCACCTCGATGTGGAGAAGCAGGTCAATCCCTACGACAAGCTGGACTTCGAGGCGCCCTATCCGCCCATCGCCAGCGGTGGCTTCATCTGCTACGGCGAGTACCCCAATATCCAGCACAATCTGGAAGCGCTCGAAAACGTCTGGGATTACAGCTATGACAAGGTGCCTTACTACGGTACCAACACCCCCATCGACGAGTGCTACGACTGCGGCTTTACCGGCGAGTTCGAGTGTACCTCCAAGGGCTTTACCTGCCCGCGCTGCGGCAACCACGACCCCGCCAAGGTGTCGGTGACCCGCCGTGTCTGCGGCTACCTCGGCAGCCCGGATGCACGCCCCTTCAATGCGGGCAAGCAGGAAGAAGTAAAGCGCCGCGTCAAACATATGTAAGCGCACAGGCGATGAAGAGCTGGCCCCTGACTCAAGGGGCCATTTTCATTGGAGGGCGGCAGTTATGCCGCTGTCCAGTGAACGAGGCAGGAAACAAGCGATGCACTACCACCAATACTACCCGGTCGATGTGATCAACGGCCCCGGCACCCGTGCCACCCTGTTTGTCTCCGGTTGTGAGCACCAGTGCCCGGGTTGCTACAACCAGAGCACCTGGCGGCTCGATGGCGGCAAGCCGTTCGATGAGGCGATGAGCGATCGCATCATTGCGGATCTCAATGACAGCCGCATCAAACGGCGAGGTCTGTCGCTCTCCGGCGGCGATCCGCTCCACCCTGCCAACGTGCCCCACGTGCTGGAGCTGGTGAAACGGGTGCGCGCCGAGTGTCCGGGCAAGGATATCTGGTGCTGGACCGGCTATCTGCTCGGCGAGCTCTCGGAGGTCCAGCGCGAGCTGGTGGTCTTGCTGGATGTGCTGGTGGATGGCAAGTTTGAAAAGGAGTTGGCAGACCCCGGCCTGCTCTGGCGTGGCAGCAGCAATCAGCAGATCCACGACCTCAACGCCTGGCGTGATGCGGGTGAGCGGATCCCCTGTCTGGTTTGCAGTTGAAGTCCGGGATGTTTATGGTTAGCCCACCCCAATCCTGACGACATTTTTGAAAAGGAGAGCCGAGATGAACAATCTGCTCAAGATCCTGTTGGCCATTTTCTTGCCCCCTGTGTGCGCCTTTATCCAGGTGGGCTTTAGCCTGCACTTTTTAATCAACATCGTGCTGACCCTGCTGGGCGGTCTGCCGGGCATGGTGCATGCGCTCTGGCTGGTGGTGAGCGACAAGCGCGGCTGATTGGCTGGTTAATGAGTTTATTGATGATAAAAGGGCCAACCTCTCGGGGTTGGCCCTTTTGTTCATGTTCATACGAATACTTTTTCGTTAGGATGGGTCACTGACCAAGGGGCGCATTGAGCGGCCTGCAGTCCGGCAACAAGCACCGGCAAAGAACAAGGAGCGTTACATGAAGTGGAAAGTCGCAGTATGGTCAGGTCTGGCAGTGACACTGCTGCTGGGGTGCTCATCCCGTCAGGAGGTGGCGCACGAGCGCGCTCCGATCGCTATCCCTCTCGAGCAGTTGTCCAGCTACTGGGTTCAGGAGAAGCAGTGGTCATGGCTTGGCAACGACGAGCCCGCCCTGCCAGCCAAACCGGTCAAGGGGTATGTGGAAGTACGCTATCAAATCGACGCCAGCGGCACGCCGGTCAAGCCGGAAGTGGTGGCGGCCGAGCCCCCCGGCGAGCTGGAGCAGAGCGCGCTGGCGACCCTTTCGCGGATCCGTTACAGCCCGGCAGAGGGCAACCCGGATGCCATTCCGGTCGAGGTGACCAACCGCTTCGAGATCGAGATCAACTGATCCCCCACCACTCTGATGCCAGAGAAAGAGAGACCCCGGCCAGGCCGGGGTCACGTTTATTGCTGTTTGCAGTCGTTGTAGGCGGTCTGCCACTCGCCATCCTGATCCCGAAGCTCGACAAAGCCCTCATCCCCCTTGTTCCACCAGACGGCCTCATGTTCGTCCGTATAGCGGGCGCCGGAGGCCGAAATGGCCTGGGGCAGGGTGTAATCCTTGCCGTTCGGCAGTGATAGCTTGATAAAGTTGAGGCTCTCGTCTGAGAGGGAGAAGTAGCGCACCTGCACCTTCTTGCCCTGCTCGCACTGGTAACTGACCGGTTCGCCACCAGTGACTGAGAGGGTATTGCCCTGATTGCAGCCAGCGAGCAGGCCGAGGGCCAGCGCACCAGCGGCCATCATATGTGCTTTATTCATGATTACAGCTCCATTGGTGTCATACGGGCGTGAGCCTAACAGGTTGCCGTTATTGTGCAATCAGCGGGGCCATTCGGTGCGTCGCTGGCTGTCCGGCATACCGCGCGAGTATGAGGGGGATGCCGCTATCAGCAAGGTAGTGTCAATCAGTGCAGGCCAAGTCTGGTTTCAAACTGGCGGATCAGCGTCTCATAGGTGCCGTTGTTTTTGATCTTCTGCAGCCCCTGCTCGAACTGTTTGGCCAGCGCTTCCCCTTGCGGGTGGTGGCGGGAGAAGGCGAGCCAGAAGCCATCGGTGGAGAGCTTGCCAACCTTGACCACCTTGCCGGTCAGCTGCTTCTGCTGGATCTTGAGGTAGCCCGGCATGCCGTTCATCAGGATGTAGTCGACCCGGCCACGTACCAGCATCTCGAGGATCTGGGCATCGGATTTGGCCTGAAAGCGGGTGATCCTGGGGTTCTCCATAAAATCGGTGGGGTAGGTGTAGCCGAGGGTGATGCCCACCCGCTTGCCCTCCAGCGAGGTGAGCTTGAGATCCCGTTGCGGCTCGCTGGCGAGGGCGAAGATGGCAAGATCCTCCTCGAACATGGGGGTATCGTGCCAGTGGTACTGGTAGCGGTTCTCTTCGGTGATGGTGGCGTTGAAGCACCCCGCAAGTTTGCCGCTTTTCGCATCGTGCATGCAGCGGGCGAAGGGGAGGGTGCGAAAGACTATCTCGATCCCTTCGGCGGCGAACACCGCCTTGACCAACTCAGGCGCCAGTCCGTGGGGCTGGTCATCCTCATTGTCCTTGTCGCGCTCGCAGTAGGGAGCCCAGTCATCTTCGGCGCCAATGACAAGCGGGGTGGCCCCGAGCGGGCTGGTAGCCAACAGCATCAGACAAACCAGCCATTTTTTTAACAACGGAACCATAAGTGTGCACCTCACCGACAGCAGCCTTAAAAGCATAGCCACACTTCTGCGCTGACTTGTAGTGGCAGGAGTATTGGTGAGGGAGGTAAACGAGGGCGAGAAAAAAAGCCCCGGCAGGCGACGGGGCGAAAAAGAGCTCATCCATGGGCTGACAACAGTGCTTACAACAGGAGATCAATAACCGAAGCGGGTCGCCTCGAAGCGGTTGAGCAACCGGTGGACGAGGTAGCAGGCCAGCAGGGTGACCACGATGGCAAACAGGATGCTGCTCACTCGGTAGAGGGCGCTGAACACCAGATCGTTGCCCGGAGTGAGGTACTGGCCAAACAGGATGCCGAGGGTAGTGAGGGCGCCAAAGCCGACCCCCGAGCCGCCTGCCTCCTTGACATGGGCATGGCTGAACAACATGGCGCCGAGCCACAGCAGTGGAGCGACAAGCAACAGTTGCCCTGACCAGTCATAGAGCAGCAGCTGGCCGAGCAGGCCGAAGGTGACCCCCAGCAAGGTGCCCATCGCCCGTTTGCGGGCATAACTCAGCGCACCGTTCCAGTGCATGGGGAACAGCACCAGCAGGGTTGTGGCCTGGGCAGACATGGAGTCGCGCAGGTCAAACACCTGAAATACCAGAAACGACAGGGTGGCCACAGTGGCACCCAGCAGGGCTTCATGGCGCATCCGGTGCGGCGCCTTGGGGGCCGAGGCTGGCTTGGGTCTGGCTTCCACATCCGGGATCAGCATGGTCATCAGGTAAGCGATCAGCACCGACAGCACGCTCGCCCAGATATTGTTGAGGATCAGGTCGTTGAGGTCGGTCTGCGGATAGCTGGCAAAGTGCAGCATGATGCTGAGGCTCAGCACCCCGTTGGCCCCGAACAGAAACAGGCTGCCCCGCGACATGGCGGCGAAACGGTAGAGAAACAGCAGAAAGGCGATGGGAGTCATCAGCGCCGGATGGCTGCCAAACAGCCCCCCCAGCAGCCCGACCTCCACCCCACAGACCACCGCCGCCGCGATCAGCTGGCGCGCGGCATGGCCATTCATCACCGGCACCATCCCCAGCAGCAGCACCGGCGTGACCGTATAGAAGACCCCGTAATTCCAGCCAAATAGTTTGCAGAGCAGAAAGCCCGTGGTGCAGCCAAAGGCGATGCGCAGGCACTGGCGCAGCTCGTTGCCAGTGAGGGGCCGATACCAGAGGTGAGTGGCAGCACCACCGACGAGGTGGGCTGGGGCAGTATTGGCCGACGGGTGAGTGGCGTGGTTAGTAGACATAATGGAGCAGGCTGAGCAGGTGGATCTGGCCCCGTGCCAGCATGGCGGTCAGGGCATTGTCCGGCAGCAGTTGCACCGTGGCCCGCGCCCCGGCTGGCAGATGGTCGGGGAGCTGGTCCAGCTCGAGGTGCAGCCGCATCCGCTGGGCATCCCGCACCCAGCGATCCGACTCCACCGGTGCGGCCAGTCGACCATTGGCATCAAACTGACCGGCACTCACCCCGGCATCCAGACTGCTCACCCGGGCAGGATAGAGCTGACCCGGCTCGCCATCGAAGGCCACCAGTGCGCGGGTTTGCTCGCCAACATGGCGCAGGCTCTTCTCCCGAAAATCGGCAATGACGTCCACCTGTTCCGACACCAGCGCCAGCAGCGGGCTGCCGGCGCTGGCGATACTGCCCGGCTTGAGCTGCAGGTTGGTGATGGTGCCATCCTGATCCGCGTGGACCTGGCTGTAAGAGAGGGCCAGCTGCGCTTGCGCCAGCTTGTTGCGGGCCTGGCGCAGCAACAGATTGTCCTCACCGGTCACGCCACGACTGGCCTTTATCTGGGCCAGTTTGGCCTGACTGGCGCGCAGGTTGGCCTGGGCGCTGCGCAGGGCGCTGTCAGCTTCATCTTTTTGTTGCAGCGAAACCATGTGACGTTGGTACAGCGCATCGATCCGCTCAGCCTCGCGCCACTTCTGGCTGGCCAGGGTCTCCTTGGCGTTGATCTCGGCAACGGCGGCGGTCAGGGCCGCATCCAGTTCACTGTTCTGCTGCTCTGCCTGCGCCAGCGCAAGGCGGGCCTGCTCCACCGCCAGTTCAAAAGGGGCCGGATCCAGCCTGAACAGCAGATCCCCCTTCTTGACCTGCTGGTTGTTGTGAACGGCGACCTCGATCACCTTGCCGCTCACCTGGGGGGCCAGCTTGGTGACCACCCGGGTCGCCATCGCCTGAGGGGTGAGGGGCATCAGCAGGTCGGCTATCAGAAAATAGGCAAACAATGTGGCAAAGCCAGCCATGGACCATTTGATCCAGCGGGTAAATTGTTGATCCGGAGTCATCTTATTCTCTCTCTGTGTCGGTCTCGGGAGGGCTTGTATCGCCTCCGGCTTGTCGGTCGTGGTGTTGTTCAATTTTGCTGAGGGCGTTGGCCGAGATCCGCTGCACCGTGGCTTCAAACAGCTGCAGGGTCTGCTCGTCGATGCCCCCCAGCAGCTCGCGGCGGATATTCATGATGCGGTCGGCGATCTGATCGAGCAGGGTCTGGCCAGCCGGGGTCACGCAGACGATGCGGGCCCGCTTGTCCTGCCTGCAACAGTGGCGCTCAATAAGTCCCTGCTCTTCCAGCTGGCCCAGGGTGCGCATCAGGGAGGGGAGCTCTATCTCGAGGGCTTCGGCCAGGGTCTTCTGGCTGACATGGTTCCCCATGCGGGAGAGCTTCCACAGCGCGGTCCAGCGGGGATGGGTGAGGCCAAGGGGGGCCAGCTCCAGATCGGCGGCAGTGCGCCATAGCCGGTGCATCCGCGCTATCTGCTCGGCGAGCGACAGCTCGCGCAACCTTTCCAGATCCGTCATCTTCTCATCCTCAATCTACTTAGCCTGCTAACTATCATACTTGTTTAGCAGGCTAAGTAAATAGTGTGATGCGGATCATGTTTCTGGTCGGATCTTTCGCTGGTGCGAGTTAGTATCGTTCGAGCCTCTGATATTATTCTCGGGGCTGATCCACTCGAGGCTCTCTTGCCGATTCGGATATTGCGCCGTGAATGGAGGATATCCGGCGATTATTTTCATGAAATTTTCAGCTTCAGCGAGCAGCTCTTTTTTTATCCGCTAATATTGATGGGGTTATAAAACAAGGGGGAATCGGGTTGTGGATGGATATGACAGTGGATGTGTGTATCTGGCAATTGAAGCGCTGTTGAGTGATGGGGAATATGGTGCAGAGTCACACCATGGCGTGAATCGGGAAGGCGCTATCAGAAGTACCGATATCAGTCATGATTTTGACCCCGCCAATATTCCATTGCTGTTGGCAGAATAGACCTGACCGTGTGTGATCCTTGTGAGTTCAAGCCAGTGCTCTGGTATTCGCTGGCTTGGCTCATCACTATTTCAATCTCCCCTTTTTGTATCTTTCTCCTCACCATTTTTCATCGTGAGAGCTTCCTATATGCTGACTCAAACCCTGATGTGGCATGCCGTGGCACTCGCGTTATGGCGATGATATTGCCCGCTGATTATCACTCACAGGATCTGTGGCGATAAATGGTCGCAGAGCTTGTCATCTGGCTCTGTTATTTCCCCGAAGGGGGGAGATCATCGCATCGTTATTACTGCTGATCACCCAAATATCCGCCATTGGGCTCGCTCGTTTTATCGCCCTATTTCCTGGTCGAGCAGGGCATCGATGGTCTGGTGTTCTATTGTGCAGCGCACGTTGGCGGCACCATGATGTTTAAGTTTTTAATGTTTTTATATGGCTTTGCAGTCTGGCTAACCGACAGGGGCGAGGGGGATCAATAAAGTAGCGGCCACAATCACACGCAGAGTACATAACAATGAAAAACCTCTCACCCCTACAAACCACACAAGAAAAGGCCGCCTTTATGGGCGGCCAACAAATTGCCGGTATGCCGCTCTTTATATTTCTCGGGTTGGCAACCTGTGTTCTCTTTTCCGGCTGGAACGGCTCGCTGCCGCTGGGCATGGTCGGTGCGCTGGCGCTGATGTTCGTGCTGGGCACCCTGCTGACCGAGCTGGGTGAGCGGATCATGCCGATCCGTGAATATCTGGGGGGTGGCACCATTCTCGCCATCTTCGGCGGCGCCGCCCTGTTCGAATATCAGCTGCTGCCGGTGCAGGCGGGGCAGGTCATCACCAACTTCATGAAGGAGGGTGGCTTTCTCAACTTCTTTATCGCCAGTCTGGTGACTGGCTCCGTGTTCGGCATGAGCGGCGCTTTGCTGAAAAATGCCGCCATGCGCTACCTGCCGGTCATTCTTGGCGGCGTGGCGCTGGCACTGCTGAGCGTGGGGCTGGTCGGCTCCCTGATGGGGTATGGCTTCAAGAATGCGGTACTGCTGATCGGCCTGCCCATCATGGGCGGTGGCATGGGGGCTGGCGCGGTGCCTCTGGTGGAGATCCTCTCCGGCCCGATGCAGATGTCCAGTGCGGATCTCTTGTCACGCATGGTACCGGCGGTGGTGATCGCCAATACCCTGGCCATTCTGGTGGGCTCCCTGCTGGCGCGGCTCGGTCGCCGTTACCCCTCTCTGACTGGCAACGGCAAGCTGATGGTTAAAGAGAGTAGCCAGAGTATCGCCGAGGAGCAGGCTGAGGCGCCGACCCTGCAGAGTCTGGGTATGGGGCTTTTCATCAGCTCCAGCATGTTTGTGCTGGGCTCCCTGCTTGGCAACTTTATCCCCATGCACCCCTTCGCACTGATGATTTTGGCCGTCGCCTTTATCAAGGTGAGCGGCCTGCTGCCGCGCCGTTATGAGCAGGCGGCGGCCGACTGGTATCAGTTTGTGGTGAGCAACCTGACCCCCTCCCTGCTGGTGGGGATCGGCGTCGCCTATACCAGTATTCCCGAGCTGATCAGCGCTTTTTCCATCAGCTACTTCGTGCTGGTCATGGTCACAGTGATTGGCGGCGCCCTCGGCGCGGCGCTGGTCGGCAAGCTGATCGGCTTCTATCCCATCGAGGCAGCCATCACTGGCGGGCTCTGCATGGCCAACATGGGCGGCACCGGCGACGTAGCCGTGCTCTCGGCGGCCCAGCGGATGAAGCTGATGCCCTTTGCCCAGATCTCCTCCCGTCTTGGCGGCGCCGTGATGCTGATCCTGGCTACTGCTCTTATCTCCCTGCTCGCCTGATACCGGATTGAGGAACAAACAAAATGAACGACATCATGATGGGCACCAGCCTGCCCTATGCCGAGCGCAAGCGTCAGGGTGTACGGGGTCGCATGCCCCACAAGGAGGAGTCCCTCTCCCAGCAGCGGCGCCGGATCTACCGGTTGGTCAGCGCCATGCAGAGCCCGTTTGATCAGCATCTGCTGCTGCGCCAGTTGCAGGAGGACAACCCGGTGCTGTTTTACGATCTGGTGCGCCACCACCTGCCGGAGCTGCTGCCGATCATCTACACCCCGGTGGTGGGGGAGGCGTGTCAGCGTCACAGTGACCTCTATCTGCGCAGCCACGGTCTCTATCTCTCCTGGCATGACAGGGACGATCTCGACGATATTCTCGAGTCGGTGGAGCAGGAGGTGGACGTGATCGTCATCTCCGATGGCGAGCGGGTGCTGGGGCTCGGCGATCTCGGTATCGGCGGTATGGGGATCTGTATCGGCAAGCTGGCGCTCTACTCCGCTGCTGGCGGCATCAATCCGGCGCGCACCCTGCCGCTCTGTGTCGATGTGGGCACCAACAACCCCGAGCTGCTGGAGGATGACTCCTACCTCGGCTGGCAATCCCCGCGCATCGACGGCGAGAGCTACTACCACTTCATGGACAAGGTGGTGGCCGCCATTCGCAAGCGCTGGCCGCAGGTGGTGCTGCAGTTTGAAGACTTTGCCGGCAAGCACGCCGCCAATCTGCTGACCCGTTATCGGGACGAGCTCTGCATGTTCAACGACGATATTCAGGGCACGGCGGCAGTGGCTTCTGCCTGCGTGCTGGCCGGTCTGCAGCAGGCGGGTAACGCCCTTAATGATGCCCCTGTGCTGATCGTCGGTGCCGGTTCTGCCGGTTGCGGCATCGCCGCCATGTTGGCCCAGCTTGCGGGGAGCCACGATGGCGTCTGGCTGTTTGATCAGGACGGGGTGGTCTGCGCCGATCGTCCCAACCTGACTCGCGCCCAAAAGCCGTTTGCCCGCGCCGTTGAGGAGGGGAACAGTTCGCTGCTGGAGACCATCCGCCAGGTGCGTCCGGCGGTCTTGATTGGCGTGAGCGGGCAGGGTGGCCTCTTTACCCGCGAGGTGTTGCAGGCGATGGGGGAGGTGTGCGATCAGCCGGTGATCCTGCCACTCTCCAACCCGACCCGCAGTGCCGAGGCGACCCCCGAGCAGGTGTGGGCCGCCACAGATGGCCGCGCCCTGCTGGCCACCGGCAGCCCCTTTGCGCCGGTAACGGTGGCCGGCGAGCGGCGGGTAGTCTCCCAGTGCAACAACGTCTATGTCTTCCCGGGGATTGGTCTCGGGGCCTGCGCGGTCAAGGCGCGCCGCATCAGCGACGGCATGTTGCTCGCCGCGGTGCGGGCGGTTGGCGCCTATCCGCTGGTGGCGGGCCGACTGCTGCCTCCTATCGAGCAGGTGGGTGAGGTAGCCCGCGCCGTGGCCAGAGCGGTCGCGTTCTGTGCTCGCGAGGAAGGATTGGCTGATTTTGTCGGCGATCCGGCACCTTTGATTGACCAGACCTGGTGGCATCCGCACTATTGGGCAGCGTCCTGACGTTTTAAGGTATGTGCATGAAACTTCGCCACCAGTTGGTCACCCTCTCTCTTGGGCTCTCCCTGCTGCTGATCCTCATTCTGGGCAGCCTGCTGGCCCTCTTTATCCGCCATCTGCTGGAGAGCAACCTACAGGATAAGGGGAGCGATCTGGCACGGGTGATGGCGGCGGACACCCGGGTGGTCGAGGCTCTGCGTCAGGGCAGTGATCCTACCCTGCGCGACTACGTGGAGGCGGTCTGCAATCGCACCGACGCCACCTATATGGTGGTGACCGATGAGCATGGTCGCCGCCTCAGCCACCCCAACCCCGAGCTGGTGGGACAGAAGTTTCGCGGCGAGGATATCTGGCCCGCGCTGCAGGAGCGGCGCAGCTACTGCTCCAAGGATCGGGGCACCATGGGGCCGGCGATCCGCTGCTTCTCCCCGGTGGTGGGCGGGGATGGGCGCGTCATGGGGGCCGTGGTGGTGGGCTACCTGATGCAGCAGGTGGAGGGCATCTATATGGAGCGGGTGGCCCTGCTCATCTGCGCCATCGTTGCTGTGCTGGGGTGCGGCCTGCTGTTGGCACTCTGGGTGCAATACCTGCTGCGCAAGACCCTGCTCGATCTGGAGCCGGAGGCAATCGTGCGCCGCTTCACCCTGCAGGATCTGGTGCTGGAGCACATCACCGAAGGGGTGATTGCCCTCGATGGCCGCGGCAACATCAACATGATCAACAGCACCGCCAGCTATCAGCTGCGGCTGCCGGTTACCGGGCGCCATGCCCTGCAGGGGCAGTCGCTGGCGGAGCTGGTGCCACCCCTTGCCCCCTGTCTGGAGCAGGAGGGTGGGGAAGTGAGCTTCACCATTCAGGGGGAGTCTTTCGTCGGCCGCTGGCAGGCGGTGCAGGGCAAGGCACCGGGGCGACTGCTGATCTTCAGCCGTCCGGAGGTAGCTGCCAGTCTGGGGGTGCAGGTGACCCACCTGCGCCAGTATGCCGAGATGCTGCGGATGCAGAGCCACGAGTTCGCCAACAAGCTGAGCAGTCTCTCCGGCCTGTTGCAACTGGGCCATGTGGAGCAGGCGGTGGAGCTGATCCAGCAGGAGAACGAAGCGTGCCAGACCATGCTGCAGGAGCTGCTGCGGCTGATCGACAACAAGCCGGTGGCGGGGCTGATTCTCGGCAAGTTCAGCCGGGCCCGCGAGCTCGGGGTGACCCTGGAGCTCGATCCCGATTCGGCGCTGGCGGAGTATCCGGCCTCGGTCTCGGCCGATCTCATTACCCTCATTGGCAACCTGCTGGACAACGGCCTGCAGGCGGCCTGGCGCAACCGCCAGCAGCGGCCGCCCCGGGTGCTGCTGTCCCTGTGCGATGTGGGGCGGCGACTGGTGATCGAGGTGGAGGATAGCGGTGAGGGGGTCGACGAGGAGCTGGCCGATCACCTGTTCGATTACGGGGTGAGTCGCCAGAGCGGCGATCACGGGGTGGGTCTGTTCCTGGTCAAGGAGACCGTGGGTCGGCACGAGGGTGTGATAGAATGGCGGCGAACCGCCGAGCAGACCACCCTGTTTGGTATCTACTTGAATAAAAACCAATTAATGTGAGCCATGGACCCAATAATCACGCTTGTTATTGAAGATGACGATCGGATCGGTGCCATCTTGTCAGAACTGGTGGCGGCGACACCCGGTTTCTCCCTGCTGGGGCGGGCCGGCACCCTGGCCCAAGCCGATGCCATGATGGCCGGTGTGGTGCCCCAGCTGCTGCTGGTGGATGTCTCCCTGCCCGATGGTTCCGGCCTTGAGTGGGTGAGCCGCCTGCGCAGCCACAACCGCGAAGCCTATGTCATCATGGTGACCGCCTCGCGGGATGTGGAGACCATCCAGCAGGCCCTCAATCTGGGGGTTCATGACTACGTCATCAAACCATTGCGGCTGTTTCGCATCCAGCAGAGTCTGGACGAGATCCTGCAACTGCACAGCCGCCTCTGCGAGCGGGGTCGGCTGGAGCAGGAAGATCTCGATAAGTTGCTGGGCAAGGGGGGGCGCTCCCAGATCAAGGAGATGCGCGTCACCCCCAAGGGGATCGACAGCATCACCCTGCGTCAGGTGCTGGATCTGCTGGCGGGCGAGCCGGAGAACGTCTTCTCCACCGACACGGTGGCGCTGCGACTCTCCCTCAGCCGCACCACGGCGCGCCGCTATCTGGAATATCTGGAGTCGGAAGATCGGGTGGATGTAGATCTCAACTACGGTCAGCGGGGGCGACCGGAGCGGCGCTACCGCTGGCGCCGGGCCGGTTGAGATGCGCACTGGTGCACATTGCAGAAACAACAAGGGAGCCATGGGCTCCCTTGTTGTTTCCGGACGATGTTGGTTCTCAGGCGGCTTCCCGTTCGGCTACCGGCGCACGCCCCTTCAGCTGGGAGGCCATCACCCCGCCCAGGATCAGCCCGCCACCCAGCAGGTGATAGCCGTGGATTGGCTCGCCCAGGCCGACGACGGCGATCAGCGCCGTACAGAGCGGCATCAGGTTCATAAAGACCGAGGTGCGCTCTGCCCCCATGCAGGCGAGGCCGCGCATCCAGCAGTAAGCCGCCAGCAGGGAGGAGGCGAGCCCGGCGAAGAGCACCAGTCCCCACCCTTCGGCCGGTACCGCCATCGAGTCGGCGCTGAGGGCGAGTGGCACCAGCAACAGTACCGCCAGCAGGATCTGCATGTAGAGGTTTAGCCAGGGGCCAAACGGCAGGTGCCAGCGGCGGATCAAGAGGCCGTAAAGGGCGTAGCTGGCGGACCCCAGCAGCATCATGCCATCCCCCGGGTTGATGCCGTTATGGAGCAGGGCAAGCGGTTCGCCCTTGCCAAGCAGCCAGAGCACCCCGAACAGGGAGAGACTCATGCCGAGCAGTGCCTGTTTGCCGGGACGCTGGCCGAAGAAGAGCGCCCCTTGCAGCAGGGTGAGCAGTGGAATGAGGGAGCCGATCACCCCCATATTGGTGGCCGAAGTGCTGTGAGCAGCGTAGTAAGCGAGGCACTGGTAGAGCACCATACCGAGCGCCGCCAGCACCAGCAGCTTGCCGAGCCAGGGGCGAACCTCGCTACGGCGGCGCCACAGCTGCGGCAGGCAGAAGGGGGTCAGCGCCAGAGCGGCGATCACCCAGCGATAGAAGGAGATAGCCGCGGGGTCGAGCACACTGGCGGCCGCCTTGGACACCACGGTATTGGTAGCCCAGATCAGCACCGCCATCAGCGGAAAGAGAAGAGGGGAAAAGATTCGCATCAGAGGCTCCTTATTAACAGGGGGCCAAGTCTACCCTTGTCTTTATATTATCAAGTAGCGTAAAACAGACAGATGACCCAGCAGAAAAGACAACTCTTTCTGATGCACCTTATTCCGGCCCACACGGGCTGCGTCTGCCCGCAACTGATGGCTGCTTTTGACCTGTGCCGGAGACCGAGCCAACAGGGCGTTGCATCACGCCTGCTCCTCTCTCTCGCTGACAAGGGGCGCTGATGGCCACTCACCACTTTCAGCCGGTAGATGTCGTTCTGCCCGCTCCCAATCCGCTCTTTTTCAGTTACCAGCAGATGTTGGCCGACAGCGCGACCGTGCTGCACTCCCACCCCTGGGGCCAGCTCAACATGATCAGCCTGGGGATCATGGAGATAGAGCTGGGGGATCAGCGACTGGTGGCCCCTGCCGACTACCTGATCTGGGTACCGGCGGATCTCGACCACACCTCTTACAACGAGCAGACCCTCGACTACACCTCCATCTACGTCAGCCACGAGCTGGCGGCCAAGCTGCCGCCAGAGCCCAGATTGCTGCTGCTAACCCCACTTATTCGCGCCCTGCTGAGCGACTTTTGCGAACGGCGGGTGAGCCATATGGCGGATGAGTGGGATCAGCGTCAGGCCGAGTTGCTGGTGGAGCGGCTGGCGCGCACCCGTTGTCAGGAGAGCTACCTGCCGATGAGTCAGGACAAGCTGCTGGCTCCCATGCTGGCGGTGTTGCACAGCGATCCTGCCGATCCCCGTACTCTGGCCCAGTGGGCCGGACAACTGCACACCACAGAGCGCACCTTGTCGCGGCGCTGCCTGCGGGAGCTGGGGATGAGCTTCGGTCAGTGGCGGGCGCGGTTGCGGCTGCTCAAGGCGCTGGCCTGGCTCAAGGGCGACATGCCCATTCAGGAGATCAGCTGGCGGCTCGGTTACGGCTCCACCTCGGCCTTTATCGCCATGTTCAACCGGGAGCTGGGATGTTCACCCCAGCGTTATCGCCAGCAATCGGCAGAACGGGGGTTCTAATGGGAAAAAACGGGAGCGATGCAGTGTGAATGCCATGATAAGTAGCCTGTTTCTTGTCGTTACAGGGATTATCATAGAGCCCTGTTATCATGGGCCATCTGGCAGCAACGATCGGTTGTCTGCCGGAGTGAATGGCTGTGCCTTCATATTCAGGGGTTAGGGTAAGCATGATCGCGTCCGGTTCCCGTTTGGCCGAGTCACTATTCTGGTATCTGCTGGCGCTCACCGGTTGTGCCATCCTGCTGTTCGAGTTCGGGCCAGAGCGAGTTCTCGATATCAAGGAGTGGCCGCTCTCCATCACAGTGCAGCAGCCACGGGATGCTGGGCCGGGGGCGGTGCGCTATCACCCCTCGGCGGATGATCATCCCGGAGTGGTCTGTACGTTAACCGCCAATCCGGCCAGCTACCCAAGTTGCGGCCTTATCCTCACCCTGACCCCCCGTGACAAGGGGATTAATCTGACCCGTTTTGGCACACTTCATATCCGTTTGAGCGTAACCGGGGCTGGCGAGCAGGATTGGCGCTTGTATCTGCGCAACTACAATCCGGTCTATGACCGGGTTGATGAGCCTGAGCAATCCAAGTTCAACGAGATCATTTTTCGGCCGGCGGATTACGGCCGGGATCACGAGGTGCCACTGGATGTGTTTACCCCGGCGACCTGGTGGATCACCCGTTACAATGTGCCGTTGCAGCAGCAGGGGGCCAATCTGGATCGGGTTTATGCCATCGAGGTTATGGCTGGTTCAGATATGCCGCCCGGTAAGCATGGCGTGGTGATCGAAGCGCTGCAGTTTCACGGTAGCTGGCTCGATGCCACCCTCTTCTATCGGCTGATCCTGTTTGTCTGGTTTCTTTACGGTTGTACCGTTTTTCTGATCAACCACCTTTTGATGAAGCAGCGCTTGCAGCATGCCCATCAGGCCAAACTGGAGGCCGAGGCGCTCAACCGGACCTTGAGTGAAGAGAATCGCCGCTCCCGCGAGGAGGCCTGTTATGATGCCCTGACCGGCGCCCTCAACCGGCTCGGCGGTGAGCGACTGCTGCTCGAGATAGGTGAGCAGCCCTGCACTCTTGTCTATATCGATGTGGATCACTTCAAACAGATCAACGATAGCCATGGCCATCCGGTGGGAGACGAGGTGCTCAAACTGCTGGTCAGCGAGATCCTGCGCCACTGCGATCCCCTCTGCCATCTGGTGCGCTGGGGGGGAGAGGAGTTTGTGTTGGTCTGCCTTGATTACGATGAGTTGCGGGCGTGTATCCTGGCCGAGCGGCTGCGTACCCTGCTGGAGGCATCTCCCCATTGGCCGCTGGCCTTGCGGGTGACCGCTTCGTTCGGGGTGGCCGAGCGGGGGGGAGAGCCATGGGAATGCGTACTCAAACGTGCCGACGAGGCGCTCTATCAGGCCAAGACGCAGGGACGCAACCGGGTAGTGGCGCATTGAGGGCGGTAGCATGACATGTTAAAGACGAGAGCAAGATGACCAGACAATCTATTGGTGCCCTGACCCTGCTGGTGGCCGACTATGACGAGGCTATCGCCTTTTTCACCGAGGGGCTGGGGTTTGCGCTGCTGGAAGATACCCGGCTCGACGAACCGGGCAAACCGGGCAAACGCTGGGTGCGGGTTGCTCCCGCTGGCAGCTCGGGTTCCTCGTTGCTGCTGGCGCGGGCTGCGACCCCGGAGCAGCTGGCCGCCATTGGCAAACAGGGTGGCGGACGGGTATTTCTGTTCCTCGAGACCGATGACTTCTGGCGGGATTACCGGCGGATGCAGCAGTATGGTGTCCATTTTTGTGAACAGCCTCGACAGGAGTCCTACGGCACCGTGGTAGTGTTCGAGGATATCAGTGGCAACCGCTGGGACCTGCTGCAACGCGCTGCTGCCAACTGAATCTGAAAACGTTTATCATCCCGCCTGTCATAAAGTCATAAAAGTGTCACAGAAAATTCTAATAATTGGCGCACCCATCTTCACAGAGGAGAGAGAAGGGAATGGCTAAGCGAATTCTGGTGGTCGAGGACGAAGCACCGATCCGCGAAATGCTCTGTTTCGTGCTGGAGCAGAAGGGGTATGAGACGATTGAAGCGGAAGATTTCGCCGACGGACTGGCGAAGGTGCGTGAACCCTACCCGGAACTGATCGTGCTGGACTGGATGATGCCAGGCGGCAGTGGCATCCAGTTTATCAAACAGCTCAAGCAGGATGAGGTGACCCGCCAGATCCCGGTGGTGATGCTCACCGCCCGCGGTGAGGAGGAGGACAAGGTGCGTGGTCTGGAGGCCGGTGCCGACGACTATATCACCAAGCCGTTCTCGCCCAAGGAGCTCACCGCTCGCCTCCATGCGGTGATGCGCCGAGTCTCCCCCACCTCGGTAGACGAGGTGATCGAGGTGCAGGGGCTCAAGCTGGACCCCGTCTCCCACCGGGTCAGTGCCGAGGAGAAGGCGCTCGACATGGGGCCGACCGAATTCAAGCTGCTGCATTTCTTCATGACTCACCCCGAGCGGGTCTATAGCCGTGAGCAGTTGCTCAACAATGTCTGGGGTACCAATGTGTACGTCGAGGACAGAACCGTGGATGTGCATATTCGGCGCCTGCGCAAGGCGATTGAAGAGACAGGGCACGACAGATTGATCCAGACGGTGCGTGGAGCCGGATACCGCTTCTCAACCCGTCTCTAGAGGCAGTTATGTTGCAACCTTACGCCTGGCGGCGACAGTTGTGGCGAATGGCGTTTTTCTACGCCCCCTTCGCATTGGTTGGCTGGTTGATTGATCATCTTGCCCTCTGCCTGTTGGTGGCGGCAGTGTTGCATCTGGGCTGGCATTACCGTTTTCAGAAGCGGCTGTCTGATTGGCTGTGGCACGACCGCAGCCTGGTACCACCTAACGGCAGTGGCAGCTGGGAGCACATTTTCAACGGGATCTACAAATTGCAACAGCGTCACCGGGCTCGGCGGCGCGAGCTGGCGGGGCTGATCCGCCGCTTTCGGGAGGGGGCCGAGGCGCTGCCCGATGCGGCCGTGGTGTTTCGCGAAGATGGCAGCATCCTCTGGTGCAACCGGCTGGCAGAGCAACTGCTCGGTTTCCGCTGGCCGGAAGATGCAGGTCAGCACATTGGCAACCTGATCCGCCATCCTGCCTTTGCCGCCTATCTGGGGAAGGGGAGCTATGATGAACCACTGGAGATGACTTCTCCGATCAACGAAGAGAAGTTTCTCGAGTTTCGCATTATGCCCTACGCCTCCGATCAGGCGATGCTGGTGGTACGCGATGTCACCCGCCTGCGCAGTCTGGAGAAGACCCGCAAGCACTTTGTCTCCAATGTCTCCCACGAGCTGCGCACTCCGCTCACCGTGCTCAAGGGCTATCTGGAGATGACTGAAGATCCGCCCCCGCCTGCCATGTGGGCCAAGGCGCACCGGGTGATGATGGAGCAGACCATCCGGATGGACAATTTGGTCAACCAGCTGCTCACCCTGTCGCGCATCGAGGCGGCACCGACCGTTGATCTCTCCCATCTGGTGGACATACCTGCCATGCTCGGACTGCTGGAGCAGGAGGCGCGGGCGCTCTCGGGCGAACGGGCCCACCAGATCGAATTCATGGTGCAGCCAGACCTGTTTGTGCGCGGGGATAAGGAGCAGCTGCGCAGCGCCGTCTCCAATCTGGTCTACAACGCCATCCACTACACACCGGCAGGGCGCAAGATCAGCGTGGAGTGGCGCAAGCAGGGGGCAATGGCGCTGTTTGCCGTGAGGGATGAGGGGGAGGGGATTGCCCCCGAGCATCTGGCGCGGCTGACCGAACGGTTCTATCGGGTCGACAAGGCCCGCTCCCGCCACACCGGTGGCTCCGGACTCGGCCTTGCCATCGTCAAGCATGCCCTCAGTCATCATGACTGTCAGCTCGAGATTGAAAGTCGTGTCGGCCTTGGCAGTCGCTTCAGCTTCATGATACCGGCTCGTATGGTGGTGTTAAAATAGCCTTTTATGACAATGGGTTAGTAAATTCGAGAGGGCCACAATGCGGGCCCTCTCTGCATTTGTGCAACTTTGTTGTCATGTCATTAAAGTGTCACATTTAATCCATAAATTTGTCACTGCCAGGTCAGATACTGGCGCCGTCTTAAGAACGGACCTTCTGTAACTTTGGAGAGATTGGATGAAACTCAACAAACTGGCTGGTGTAATCGGATTTACCGCAGCAACCCTGTTTTCTGCCAGCACCCTGGCCTATGGTGTCGACAAGGATCTGCCGGATTACACTCCGACCAGCGGTATCTCAGGCAACCTGTCCTCTGTCGGCTCTGATACTCTGGCCAACATGATGACCCTGTGGGCAGAAGAATTTAAGCGTGTCTACCCCAACGTCAATGTCCAGATCCAGGCTGCCGGCTCTTCTACCGCACCGACCGCCCTGACCGAAGGGGTTGCCCAGTTTGGTCCCATGAGCCGCGCCATGAAGGCCGGTGAAATCGAAGCGTTCGAGAAGCGTTATGGCTACAAGCCGACCGCTATCCGCGTTGCCGTCGATGCCCTGGCGGTATTCGTCAACAAGGACAACCCCATCAAGGGGCTGACCATGCAGCAGGTTGATGCCGTTTTCTCCAGCACACTCAAGTGCGGCGAAGCCAAGGCGGCTACCAAGTGGTCTGATCTGGGTCTGGATGGCAGCTGGTCCGGCAAGGATCTGCAACTGTTCGGTCGCAACTCGGTATCCGGCACCTACGGTTACTTCAAGGAGCACGCGCTCTGTAATGGTGACTTCAAGAGCGGTGTGAACGAGCAGCCGGGTTCCGCCTCCGTGGTGCAGTCTGTTTCCGCTTCCCTCAACAGTATCGGTTACTCCGGTATTGGTTACGTTACCTCCGGCGTTCGTGCCATTCCGCTCTCCAAGGATGGCAAGACCTTTGTCGATGCGACTGCCGATAATGCCATCACCGGCAAATATCCGCTGTCACGCTTCCTGTACGTTTACGTGAACAAGCATCCGAACAAGCCGCTCTCTCCGATGGAGCAGGAGTTCGTCAAGATGATGCTCTCCAAGGCGGGCCAGAACATCGTTGCCAAAGATGGCTACGTACCGGTACCGGCCAAGGTGGTGCAGGCGGATCTGAAAAAGCTGGGCATCATGTAACCGCTTGCTGCCAGCATCTACTGATAAAACGAGCCCCAATCGGGCTCGTTTTGTTTTTGGTGACTGTCAGTTCTGTTAATAGCGCTGGATGGATGTTTTTCCGCCAGCCGGGGGCAGGTTCCCTTGCGTAGCAGGGCTGCATTTCCGAGAATAGGGCAACGTTATGGCAAAGGATCCCTTCATGATTGCGTCCCTCTCCAAGTTTGGCCTGGTAGCCCTCTGTAGTTCCCTGCTGGTCGCCTGCGCCCAGTCGCCGACTGGCCGCAGCCAGATGCTGCTCTACTCCCCCCAGCAGATGAACCAGCTTGGTGCCGACTCCTTCGAGCATATGAAAAAGCAGGAGAAGGTGAGCAAGGATGCCAAACTCAACGCCTATGTCTCCTGTGTCGCCAAGGCGGTGACCGCCCAGGTGCCGGCCAGCTATGGCATCACCAATTGGGAAGTGGTGGTGTTTGACTCCAAGCAGGTCAACGCCTTCGCCCTGCCCGGCGGCAAGATCGGGGTCTACAGCGGCCTGCTCAAGGTGGCCAAGAATCAGGATCAGCTGGCGACCGTCATCGGTCACGAGTTGACTCACGTGCTGGCCCAGCACTCCAACGAGCGACTCTCACGCAGCCAGTTGGCGGGGATCGGTCTGGCGGCTGCGGACATTGCCATGGGCACCAGCGAGTATCGCGGCGCCACCATGGCCGCCCTTGGCCTCGGGGTTGAGGTCGGAGTGATGCTGCCCTATGGCCGTACTCAGGAGAGCGAAGCGGATCGGCTCGGGCTTGAGCTGATGGCGCGCGCCGGATTCAATCCGGCCGAGGCGATCCCCCTGTGGCAAAACATGAGTGCCGCTGCCGGTGGCAACACCCCGCCGCAACTGCTCTCCACCCACCCGAGCAACGAGAACCGGATCGCCGAGTTGCAGGCGCAACAGGCGCAAGTGCTGCCGCTCTATGAGCAGGCCCGCGCCAACGGTCTGGTGCCCCAATGCAAGGCATAAGCCTGCGCATGGCGCGCAGCGACGATGCCGCCGCCATGACGGTGATGCAGCGAGCCAGTTGGCTCGCTGCCTATGGCCAGGTGCTTGGTGCCGACCTGCTGGAGCAGCTGGACGTTACCGCCCATCTGCAGATCTGGCAGAGCCGTCTGGCCGAGCCGGGCCCAAGGCCCATGCTGCTTTGTCTCGATGAGGTAGTGATAGGCCTGCTCTACTGGCAACCACAGCAGGAAGCGGAGCAGAGCAGCGCCCTGATCCGCGCTTTTTACCTCCATCCCGACCACTGGCGACAAGGCTATGGCAAACGGCTGTGGCAGGCGGTGGCGATGCAGATGCGCCACGCCGGTTGCCATAGCGTCAAATTGTGGCTGCTCGATGGCAACCACATTGGCGAGGGGTTCTACCTGCGCCGCGGCTTTGTCTTTGATGGCGAAGAGCGCACCCTGATAAGCCTCGGGCAGCCCTGCCTGCAGCGACAAATGAGCCGTTTGCTCTGATCACTCTCCCGTTTTTCGCCTTTGGTCACTTTATTTTTTTTGCGAATTAATACAATGTCCCCCTTGAAACAGAGTTGGATAAACACGGGCTGACAAGGGAGTGCTGGTATGTATTACGGCTTTGATATCGGTGGCACCAAGATCGCCTTCGCGGTCTATGACGGTGCATTGAACCTCTGCCACGAGGAGCGCATGAGTACCCCGGGCAACGATTACGAGGGGTTGCAGCAGCTGATCCGCTCCCGGGTCGAGCAGGCAGATGCCCGCTTCGGCGCTCGGGGCTCGGTCGGTATCGGTTTCCCCGGTGTCATCAACAGCCAGGATCACAGCATAGTGGCGGCCAATCTGCCCTCCATCAATGGTCGCCATCTGGGCGCCGATCTGGCCGAGCTGCTGGAGCGGCCGGTCAAGGTGGATAACGACGCCAACTGCTTCCTCTGGTCCGAAGTGCATCAGGGTGCCGCCGACGGCGCAGGCAGTGCGCTTGGTGTCACCATCGGCACCGGCATCGGCGGCGCCGTTTATCTGGCGGGCAAGCTTATTCAGGGGCGCAACTGGCTGGCTGGCGAGATTGGTCACTACCCCTTGCCCGCGACCATGCTGATGAAGTACCCCGAGTTGCCCCGTCCCCGTTGCGGCTGCGGCCGTTTGGTCTGTTTTGAAACCTATGCCTCCGGCACCGGTCTGGAGCGTCTCTATCACCATTTCCATGGCCAGCGCGCCACGGGTCACCAGATTGTGGGACGCTTCGAGGCCCATGAACCCCATGCGGTCGAGACGGTCGACTGCTGGCTGGAGGTCATGGCCGCCGGGCTTGCCACCGCCATTTCGGTGATTGATCCCGAAGTGGTGGTGTTGGGGGGCGGCCTGAGCGGCCTGCCCGCCCTCTATGAACAGCTGCCGCTGCGTCTGCCCGGTCACTTGCTGCCCGGGGTCGCCCTGCCCGAGATCCGCCAGGCTCGCTTCGGCGGTGCCGGTGGTGTGCGCGGCGCAGCCTTGCTCAATCTATGAGATCAGATGTGGGGTCTGATCTCCCCGAAAAAGGAGTCCTCATGACCCGTCTTGAAATCTGTATCGACAACCTGGAATCCCTGTTTACCGCCCAGCAATCCGGGGCGGATCGCATCGAGCTCTGCTCTGCGCTGGGGCTGGGCGGTCTGACCCCCTCCTACGGCTTTATGCAACTGGCTGCCCGCCACGCCACCGTGCCGGTGTACGCCATGATCCGCCCGCGCGCCGGGGATTTTTGCTTCAACGACGGCGAGTTCGAGATGATGCTGCAAGATATCGCGGCGGCAAGCGCTGCGGGGCTGCAAGGGGTGGTGGTCGGTCTGCTGGATGAGGAGGGGCGGGTGCCTGCCGCCAAGCTCAAACAGCTGGTGGATGCAGCAGGATCGTTGGGGGTTACCTTCCATCGCGCCATCGACCTCTCCTCCGACTGGCGTCTGGATCTGGAGACCATAGTCGCGGCCGGCTGCGAGCGTATTCTGAGCTCGGGCCACGCCGCAACCGCGCTGGCTGGGCTCGAGACCCTGCAGGAGATGCAGCAGGCGCTGGCGGGACGTGCCAGCCTGATGCCGGGGGCCGGGGTCAATGCCGACAACGTGCGTACCATCATCGAGTTCACCGGGGTGAGCGAAGTGCATATGTCCGGCATGGGCTGGCGCGGTGGCATGGTGCCGCACGGAGTGAATATGGGCACTTCGGATGATGGTCGGGTCAATATCACCGATGGCGCCAAGGTGGCTGCGGTCAGAGCCTTGCTGGATCGCGGTTAAGCAGATCGCCGCCGTTGGGCGGCGTTCATCCGCATCTTGTGTGAAGTTCCTCCCACTGACGGGGAAATCAGGGGCACCCCCGGCAGCACCCCGGCTAAAAGTCTGATATCATCCCGCCTCTTTACTACATGGATCTGGAGCAACATCTCAATGTCCCAATACGACTCTATCGAACAGAAGGCCAGCTATGGCATCGGCCGTAACATGGGTGATCAGCTGGCGCAGCAAGCCTTCGCCGGTCTGGATATCCCGGCCCTGCAACAAGGTCTGGCAGATGCCCTGAATGGTCTGGAGTTCGCGGTCAGCCGTGACGATATCAATGATGCCTTCCAGGTGATCACTGCGCGTATGCAAGAAGAGCAGGAAGCCGCCGCCAAGGCCGCCGCTGCTGACGGCGAAGCCTTCCTGGCTGACAACGCCAAGCGCGCTGAAGTGAAGGTGACCGACTCCGGTCTGCAGTACGAAGTGCTGGTAGAAGGCAACGGTGCCGTTCCGGTAGCCGGTCAGTCCGTGCGTGTGCACTACCACGGTACCTTCACCCACGGTGGCGTATTCGACAGCTCCGTCGCTCGCGGCCAGCCGGCTGAATTCCCGGTGACCGGCGTGATCGCTGGCTGGGTTGAAGCGCTGCAGCTGATGCCGGTTGGTTCCAAATGGAAGCTCTACATCCCCCACGATCTGGCCTACGGTGCCCGTGGCGCGGGCTCCATCCCGCCTTACTCTGCACTGGTATTTGAAGTCGAGCTGCTGGACATCCTGTGATCCTGCTGGCTTGATGCAAACGGCGACCCTCGGGTCGCCGTTTGTTTTTGGGCTATGTGATAGACAGCATTTGTCTCGACCAGCGGGCTGGAGAGCAGAAAAGGGCGGCACTTTTGCGCTTTTTACTGGTTTTTTCAGAAACCGGAACAGGCATACTGCGACTCATTAGAGAGGATAAGGAGAACCCGATGAGCAAGAAGATGAAGAAAGTAGCGGGGCTTGCTCTGTTGCTGCTGAGCATTCCGGCCAGTGCTGATGCCATGCGCTGCAAGAACGCCCTGATCACCGAGGGAGACACCACCGCCGAGATGCTGCTCAAGTGCGGTGAGCCGATGTTGCGTGAAGAGCTCAACCGCAACGAGGAGAACCAGTTTGGCAACATGGTGCAGGTCAAATATGGTGAACGCTGGACCTACAACTTCGGCAAGAACGAGTTCATGCGCTTTGTGACGGTGCGCAACGGCATCATTACCGATATCGAAAACGGCCCGCGCGGCCAGTAGCCGGCGGGCAAAGCATGGATGCACAACAGACAGTAGGGCAAGACCCTTTGACTCACATGTCCGGCAAGGGGTCGCGGTGACCAAGTTGTCTGACCGCCAGATTGATCTGGCGAGCCAGTCTTAGCCGCTGGCGGCAGGTCAGGCCATGGAGGCTGATCCTGCCCGCGTTGAATTCAAATGTCCCCAGCGACTCGATGGCAAAATAGCCTCGATGAAAGCTCTTGATGTAGCGAGCGATCTGCCGTGGGGATAACTGCTTGAATACCTTCATCACACGGTTCCCTGATTGCCTGGACAGGGCACACTATGGTGTCGGTCGATGACACTGATATGACGGTTTATAAAGATTTGCATGAATCCTTATTTTGCCAGTGAGCTCGGCAAATTGACGGCATCATCGAAAAAGTTGTGCCATGACAAACCACCGCACCGATATACTGCGGGCTTGAATGGAACAAATAAAAGGGCCTGTGCGTGGAATGGGTTGATGTGGTGGACGAGGATAACCGGGTGATTGGCGTGGCCGAGCGAGCCAAGGTGCGGCGGGAGAATCTCTGCCATCGCGCCAGCTATATTCTGGTGCTCGACGACGCGGATCGGATCCTGGTGCAGCGACGCACCCTCAGCAAGGATTTCTGCCCCGGCATGCTGGATGCCTGCGCCGGTGGCGTGGTCACCACCGGTGAGGAGATGGAGCGCTCCGCCCGCCGCGAGCTGGCCGAAGAGCTGGGGATTATGGATGTTCCTCTGCAAGGCTTTGGCAGCTTTTATGCGGAAGGGGAGGGCTACCGGGTCTGGGGTGGCCTCTTCAGTTGCCGTTATCAGGGGCCGCTGCAGTTGCAGGCCGAAGAGGTGAGCGCGGTGCACTGGATGAGCCTGGCCGAGATCGCGGAGCGTGCCAGCGAATTTACCCCCGACTCCCTGCTCGCCATCGCCACTTGGCAGGCGAGACGCTGACAAGCGCCGCACATTTTCTTCGCCAGAGAGAAGACGGGCAGCCTGATGGCTGCCCGTCTGCATTTGTGAATTTACTTGGCCTGCTACACCAGTTTTAGGCGCCGGTTGGAGCGACCGCACGGGCTTGGCGTCGTGAGCCAGTGCCCCTGCCAGTCGGTGACGAGGCGCAGCAATGGATACTCCAGGTCAAGCCTAGTCAGCACCAGCTGGCCGGTCTCGTCGCCGCTCACCGGCTCGCCGCTGGCGGGATCGATGATCTCGATGATGCAACTCTCGCTCACAATAAATCCCTCTCCTGGTCGGCTCTCGTAAGCCACCACCCCCACATCCTGCCACACCAGACAGTTGAGGGCTGCAATGCCGTGAATGGCGCGCAGCGGCGCGGTTTCCGGGTGAGTGGCTTCACACAGCAGGGCGCGGCGCAGTGAGTCGGTCGGGATGTCGGCCGCTTCGGCCGCTTCCAGCAGATCGAGCAGGGTCACCAGCGGACCGACGTAGCCGGTGGGTTGATAGCGCAGCAGCGCCTCCAGTTGGCGCTGGGTATCGTGGGGCCCGCAAGGTACCACGGGGGCACCCAGCTGTCGGGCACCGTTATCGAAGATAAAGGCGGTGGGGCCGGCATGATAGTCGTGGCCATTGAGTATTACCTCACCCGGCTTGAAGCCGGCGGCAAACAGTGCTCGAGCGGCCCCCCACCAGTCTGCTCCCGCATACTCGGGGATGGCCAGCTGGCCCGGACAGGAGAAGACCCGCAACGCCTGACTGGCGGGGCGGCCGGTGAGTCCGGCGAACGGAGGGTGAGCCTGCTGGGCGGCAAACAGCTCTTTGCTGTCGAGCAGTGGCAGGGTGGCCAGCTCTGCCAGATCCTCGAGGCGGCACTGGCGATAGACGCTGGAGTAACCGGCGCAATATTGACTGACATGGGTAAGCTGATGATTGAGCTGCTCCAGCTGCTGTTGTTCGCGCAAGGCGGGGGGGCGAATTTCCAGTCCATCGTAATAGTGCTGCATGAGGCTTCCTTGGTCGGCTGATCCTGCTCAAGGTTAGTTCAAATGATCCCGGCAAAGGGAGGTCTGTGTCACAGCTCGGCAGTGGGGTAAACTGGGGCCTCCTCCCTCCACTTAAGGACGAGCACAATGATTGCGATGGGTCAGACTCTGCCTTCGGGCGAATTTACCTTTATCACCGCCGAGGGCAAGCAGCTGCGGGATAGCCAGACGCTGTTCGCCGGTAAAAAAGTAGTGCTGTTTGCCGTGCCCGGTGCTTTTACTCCCACCTGCTCCAATGCCCACCTGCCCGGTTATGTGGTGCTGGCCGATCAGTTTATGGCCAAAGGGGTGGATGCCATCTGCTGTCTGTCGGTCAACGATGCTTTCGTGATGCGGGCCTGGCAGACGGCCCAGAATGCCGAGGCGATCACCATGCTGGCGGATGGCGACGGCAGCTGGACCCGGGCGTTGGGTCTGGCCAAGGATACCGGCGCCTTTGGAGGTATCCGCGCCCAGCGCTTTGCGTTGATCGCCAACGATGGCGTGGTCGAGCAGCTGTTTGTGGAGGCGCCTGGCAAGTTTGAGGTCTCCGATGCCGCGAGTCTGCTGGCTGTGCTGTGAAATGTTAATCGCAGTTTGATTTTCCCTTGAAATGGGAGGCTGGCTCGTTACACTGGCGCCACTTTTGAATTGGGTCAGGAGCTTGTCCTGACTCTGTTGCTTACTGGCGATGAGATGGAGATGTTATGACCCTGGCTGTTGTTGCCCTGATTGCCGGACTGGCGCTGCTGGTCTGGAGTGCTGACAAGTTTGTGGATGGTGCTGCGGCGACCGCCCGTTATGCGGGGATGCCACCGCTGCTGATCGGCATGGTGATCATCGGTTTTGGTACATCGGCCCCTGAGATGGTGGTCTCGGCGCTGGCGGCGTCACAGGGCAATCCCGGGTTGGCGCTTGGTAATGCCTATGGCTCCAACATCACCAATATCGCGCTGATCCTGGGGCTGACGGCACTGATCAGCCCTATCGCGGTGGCCTCTCAGGTAGTGCGCAAGGAGATCCCCATCCTGCTCGGTATTACCCTGCTCTCAGGTGCCCTGCTGATTGATGGTCATCTGGGCCGGATGGATGCGGTCATTCTGGGGGCCGTCTTCGTTGCCCTGATGGGCTGGTCGATCTGGGCTGGCATGAATGGCAAGGGAGATGCGCTGGATACCGAGACCGCCGAGGATATCGAGAGCGAGGGGATGTCCATCAAGAGCGCCGTTTTCTGGCTGGTGGCCGGGCTGGTGCTGCTGATCGGTGCTTCCCGCCTGTTGGTCTGGGGGGCGGTGACCATCGCTCAGGCGCTTGGTATCAGCGATCTGGTGATTGGTCTCACCATAGTCGCGATAGGAACCTCCCTGCCGGAGCTGGCCTCGTCTCTCATCGCCATTCGCAAGAACGAGCATGATCTGGCCCTTGGCAACGTGCTGGGCTCCAACCTGTTCAACACCCTGGCGGTGGTGGGGATCGCGGCGGGTATTCATCCGTTGGATGTGGCGCCGGAAGTGCTCTCCCGCGACTGGAGCATCATGATGGGGCTGACCCTGCTGCTGCTGGTGATGTGTCTGGGCCGCAAGGGGCAGGGCCGCATCAACCGGTTGGAGGGGGGCGTGCTGCTCACCTGCTTCGTCGCCTACACCGGCTGGCTGCTGACCAGTCAGTTTATCTGATAGGGGTTGGTGAAATGAGAGAGGGGGAAGCTCAAGCTTCCCCCTCTTGTTTTTGCCCAGTGAACCTGTTGGCGAGCGGTGTGCTCAGGCTACTGCCACCAGCTTCTGCCCCTTCTGGCTGCTGTCCAGAATGAGGATGCTGGCCTTGGGAAAGAAGTTGAAGGTGGAGGCGGAGGCCCAGGTGTAGGCGCCCATCACCTTGCCAACCACCAACTCGCCGATAGCCAGATCCGGCAGCATGATGCCATCGCGGATCACATCCACGCTGTCGCAGGTGGGGCCGGAGAGCACCGAGTTGTGCTGCTCGCTACAGGCATAAGGCGTGCTCACCGGATAGGTGACGTGGTCATAGAGCTGGCCGTTGTAGCTGCCGTAGAGACCGTCATCCAGGTAGTACCAGATCTTGTCGCCACGGTGGGCCTTGCCCATCACGCTTGATACCGAAGTCATGGCCGGCGCGCTGATAAAGCGGCCCGGTTCGGCAATCTTCTGCACGGTAGCGGGCAGCTTGGCCAGTGCTTCGCGGATCGGCGCGCAGAAGCCGTCGATATCGAACTCGCCCCCCTCATAATCCACCGGGAAACCGCCGCCGATATCCAGCACCCAGGGCTTGAGCCCGAGCGCCCAGGCTTGTTCCATGATCTCGCGGCACGCGTCGATGGCCTGCACATGGCGACGGGCATGAGGCACTTGCGAGCCGACGTGAAACGACAGCCCCATCACCTTGATCCCCTTGGCGTGAGCCAGTTGCAGCAGCGGCAGCGCCTGCTCCGGGGTGCAGCCGAACTTCTTGGAGAGATCGACCTTGGTCTCGGGGTTCGGGAAGCTGACCCGCAGCAGCAGTTTCACTTCGTCCTTGTAGGGAATGAACTTTTCCAGCTCCAGCGGGTTGTCGTAGACAAACACGGTGCAGCCGAACTCCAGCGCGTAACGGATATCGCTGTCGCGCTTGATGGGATGGGTATGAATGCAACGTCCCGGGCGAACCCCCTGACTGCGCACCAGATCCACTTCGCCATTGGTGGCCAGATCGAAACAGGCCCCCTCTTCCTTCAAGACAGAGACCACCGCCTCATGGGGCAGGGGTTTGAGTGCATAGTGCAATCGTACATCGGGCAGGGCGGCGGCCAGTGCCCGATACTGTTTGCGGACGGCTGCCTTGTCGAGCAGCAGCAGGGGGGAGCCGAATTGTTCAACCAGCTGACGGTAATCTTGTGCGACCACATCTTTTGCAACCAGGGTCTCGTTCATTCTCTTTTGGTCATCCTTAGGGGGCGTGATATGCCCAAGCCATATGCGATTGAACCGGCGACGGCCGGGTCAGGCGAGCGGTCCGGTGGGACCAACCGAACACAGTGCATAAATTGATGGCAAAGTGCTTGGTTATGCAGCGGATTATCGGCTTATTGATTCTGTGTGCAAGCATTTTGATTGGATATGTCGGCAAGATTTTCTTGGCGAAACGAGAGGGATCACTGTTCTCTATCCGCCATTTTTCCCGTTTGGGCCACATTTGATCCGTGAGCGCCTAACTTGTTGATAGTTAACTAACATTTAACATTCTTGCCGCGGTTCTGGCGGTCACTAAAAAAATATAAATGGGGGCGGCCAAGTGCGAGACAGCTCACATTTTTTGGATTAACATGCCGACTTCCTAATCCAAACTAGTTCGGATGAAGGTAGCAGGAGAGCGATGGGCAACCATCCACCGAAGAAGTGAATCTTTCAGGTACCGGGCAACCGGTGTGGACTGCTACTGGACGATACTCTGGAGAGACCCGTTAAATCGGGCGCCGAAGGAGCAAGGCACCATGACTACCCGCAAGGGCAGGCTGGCGCCGGAAACTCTCAGGCAAAAGGACAGAGGGGATGGGATGGTTGTACCTGGGCTTGGCCCGCATCCGATCGCCTCTGGCCGATCGCGACACCTATGGGAAGATCATCCTTCTCCTCCTTAATTTCTGTTTCTTAAGGAGGATGCATGTCATCAATTCAATCGGCGTTAACCGCCATCGATAGCTTTATCTGGGGGCCGCCCCTGCTGATCCTGCTGGTCGGGACCGGTATCTATCTCACCCTGCGTCTGGGTCTGCTTCAGGTCGTGCGCTTGCCGCTCGCTCTGCGGCTGGTCTTTGGTCGCGATCAGGGGCAGGGCAAGCAGGGGGATGTCTCCAGCTTCGGTGCTCTCTGTACCGCTCTCTCTGCCACCATTGGTACCGGCAACATCGTCGGGGTGGCTACCGCCATCAAGCTGGGGGGCCCGGGTGCCCTGTTCTGGATGTGGATGGCGGCGCTGTTCGGCATGGCCACCAAGTACGCCGAGTGTCTGCTGGCGGTGAAATATCGTGAGCAGGATGCCAACGGCCAGATGGCGGGTGGTCCCATGTATTATCTGGAGAAGGGACTCGGTTCCAAGTCGCTCGCCAAGCTGTTTGCCCTGTTCGGCATCGGCGTGGCTTTCTTCGGGATCGGTACCTTCCCGCAGGTCAATGCTATCTCCGATGCCATGAGCCTCTCCTTCTCGGTGCCCCGTGAAGCGACCGCCGTGGTGCTGACCCTGATCGTGGCGCTGGTGACCCTGGGGGGGATCAAGTCCATCTCCAGCGTGTCGAGCAAGGTGGTGCCCTTCATGGCTATCTTCTACATCGTCGCCTGTCTGGGCGTGCTGGTGAACAACGCCAGCGCCCTGCCCGATGCCGTCATGCTGGTTATCGAGAGTGCCTTCACCGGCCATGCGGCGACCGGCGGCTTCGTCGGTGCCAGCATCATGCTGGCAATCCAGTCCGGGGTGGCGCGCGGGGTCTTCTCCAACGAGTCAGGTCTGGGCTCTGCACCCATCGCGGCGGCGGCGGCCAAGACTGACTCTTGCGTGGAGCAGGGGCTGGTCTCCATGACAGGTACCTTCATCGACACCATCATCATCTGCACCATGACCGGCCTGACCCTGGTGGTCACCGGCGTGTGGAGTGGCGATGCAAGCGGCGCTGCCATGACCAGTCTGGCCTTTGCCCAGGGGCTTGATGCCCATGTTGGCCAGTATCTGGTGAGCATTGGCCTGCTGTTCTTCGCCTTTACCACCATCCTTGGCTGGAACTACTACGGCGAGCGCTGCACCGAGTACCTGTTCGGGGTGAAGGCAATCAAGCCCTATCGTCTGGTCTATCTGGCGCTGGTGGCGAGCGGTGCTTTCCTCCATCTGGATATGATTTGGCTGCTGGCCGATATCGTTAACGGCCTGATGGCGGTGCCCAACCTCATCGGCCTGATTGGTCTGCGCCATGTGGTGATCGCCGAGACCCGCGCCTACTTTAGCCGGGATCTGGATAGCGAAGCCGAGCCGGAGCCGCAGACGGCCTGAATGCCTCAGCCCGTTTCACGCTCCCATTGAAAAGAACAAGCCACGACTCCGGTCGTGGCTTTTTTGTGCGTTGTGTCTAAGGATGGGGACTATCCCTCTCCCTTCGGGATAAGGTCAGGATGAGGGGGATAGCCCCTCGCTCAGCAGGCTATCCAGACGTGCTCGCACTTTCTCTACCAGTGCCTGATCGCTACCGTGCCAATCGATGCAGCTTGCTAGCGTGGTGGAGGTTCCCGCCATAAAACGCAGCTCGCCGCCCGCCAGCTCGTAGAAGCGGCTCGCCATCCTGGTTCCCTCATCCACATCACCCGCCACCAGCAGCATGGCTTGCGCCAGCACGGCGCCCTGGTGATCCTGCCCCGGCGCCAGCCAGCGCTGGGCAGTGCCGGTGATCTTGCGTCCCCCGATCACCAGATTGTACTGACCATCGCAAAAGGAGCCGGGCACGAAGTCATAGCTTCCCTCAAGGCCGTACTCTGCCAGCAGGGTCAGTAGCGGCGTCCCCAGCAGCCGGTAGTAGTGGGCGAGGTCTGTGGTCGTGCGGGGCAGCAGCAGGGATAGGTTGAGGATCCCTGCCCCGTGGGGCACGGCGGTACCGCCGCTGTCGCGCACATGTACCGGCCAGCCTTCATCTGCAAGTTGCTGGCAGGCGGCTTCGTAACGGGGGAGGCGGGTATCCTTGCGAGTGACAATCAGGCATTGGGGCGCCTGCCAGAGGTGAGCGCGGGGCTGGCCGTCATGGGCACAGTCGCGCAACCAGCGCTGCTCTTGCGCCAGTATCTGTACGGGTGAAGCGGTATTGGATAGGGGGGAGAGCAGGCGATAGGGCATGGCGGCATCCTCAAAAAAGGCTGCCCAGCACACTACCCGTGGCGACTGGCAAGGTAAAGCCCCGCAGTGCGGGGCTGTTGGCTATCGGTAGGCGGTGTCTCAGGAGTGACGCGCTTCGCGCTTGGGCAGCAGCAGGTTGAGCACGATGGCGGTAATGCCACCGGTGGCGACGCCGTAGGAGAGCACGCTCTTGGCCAGCTCCGGCAGGTGTTGCAGCACTTCCGGCACCTGCGCGACTCCCAGCCCCATGGCCAGCGACACTGCCAGGATCATCAGGGCGCGGCGATCCAGCTCCTCGCGGGCAATGATGCGCACGCCAGCGGCGGCGATGGTGCCGAACATCACGATAGTGGCGCCCCCCAGCACGGGCTCGGGGATCTGCTGCACCAGACTGGCGACCGCCGGGAACAGGCCGAGCAGCGCCAGCATGGCGGCGATAAAGAGCCCGACGTGGCGGCTGGCGACGCCGGTCAGCTGAATAACGCCGTTATTCTGGGCGAAGGTGGACATGGGGAAGGTGGAGAAAACCGCTGCCAGCATGGAGTTGGCGCCATCGGCCAGCACGCCGCCTTTGATCCGCTCCATATAGACAGGCCCTTCCAGTGGCTCGCCGGAGATATCCGAGGTGGCGGTCATGTCGCCGATCGCTTCGAGCGCCGTCACCACGAAGATGATGGCGAGCGGCACGAACAGCTGCCAGTCAAAGCCGAGACCGTAGTGGAGCGGAATGGGCACCATCACCAGTGGGCCGTCGAAGGTGGGGGCGCTCACTTTGCCCAACAGCAGGGCCACGGCATAGCCCGCCAGCATGGCGATCATGATGGCGGAGAGGCGCAACCAGGGGTTGCGACTGCGTTGCAGCAACACGATAAGGCCGAGCACCAGCAGGGAGAGGAAGAGGTTGGTGTGACTGGCGAAGCTGCCATCAGAGAGGGCTGCATAGCCGCCGCCCATGCTGATCAGGCCCACTTTGATCAGGGTCAGACCGATCAGCAGCACCACTATGCCGGTGACCAGCGGGGTGATGATCCGTTTCACCAGATGGAGGAAGCGGCTCATCACCACGATAGTGAGTGCGGCAACCATCATGGTGCCAAACAATGTGCCCAACAGATCCTCGGTGGGCATGGCGGCCTGCTTGAGGGCGAGACCGGAGGCAATGATGGGGCCGAGGAAGTTGAAGCTGGTGCCCTGTACCGAGAGCAGGCCGGAACCGATGGGGCCGAAGCGGCGGGTTTGAATGAAGGAGGCGATGCCGGACATGACCAGCGACATGGAGACGATATAACGGGTGTCGGCGGCAGGGAGGCCGAGGGCATTGGCGATAATCAGGGGCGGGGTAATGATGGCGACAAACATGGCGAGCATATGCTGCAGGGCGGCGAACAGCGTCTGGGGCAGAGGCGGGACATCCTCTATGCCATAGACCAGTTCGCTATGGGCTCGCCTGGGTGGATGTGCCTCTCGATTGGCGCGTGTGACAGCAGCCTGTTCCATAAGTACCTCGAATTGTGTGGGGAGGGGGAGAAAATTGGGCGCTATTGTAGTGATTGAAATGAGGCTGACCAGCGCTAATTATGCAAAAAAAGGTTTATTTTTTGATGGGTTGAAACGTTTGCGCGCTGCGATTATCATCTGTCGGTTTGTGTGACCGACCTCTCCTTTTTATTCTCCCCGCTAATGACATTTTTACCACTTTGTAGGTGTAGAATGAGCCCTCAGTATTCATCGTGGAGACTCTGGATGCTCAAGTTGTCAGAGTTCTGGAGTGCGAGGGTTCACTCCGAAGACTTTACTCGTACTCGCATGGGCTTTATGACGGTGCGTTTGCGCCTGCTGACCTGCCTGCTGATGCTTGGATTGCCCGCCTGGGCCGTGGTGGATTGGTTGACCTTGCCCGCCGTTCATTTCGAGCAGCTATTCCAGGCAAGGATCTTCTGCACCCTGGCGCTCTCGCCACTTATTCCGCTCTCGTACCTCATCCACTTCAAGCGAGAGCGAATGAAGCTGGCCCTTGGCTACCTGATGGCCGTGATGATGCTCTTCTCCCTCTTTTGCCTGAACAGCTTTGGCGTAGGACAGGAGTTGCAGGCGGGCTATGCGGCCTTTCCCTATCTGCTGATCACCCTGTTTGCCATCTTCCCCATCCCCCTCTCCCTCGGTTTGCAACTGGCAGGCGTGGTACTGGTGACCATGCTGCTGGGCCACTGGCTGCTGGTGGGCCAGAGCATCTGGAGTCAGGCCACCCTGAATCAGGTGTGGGTGCTCGGCATGTTTACCATGGCCAGTTGCTGGGTGCAGTGCGGCCAACTCAACATGCTGCTGCGGCTCTATCGGGAATCGACCACCGATGAGCTGACCGGCATGATGAACCGCCGCCTGCTGATGAAGCAGCTGGAGCAGGCCAGAATCCGGCTGCAACTCAAGAAGAAGTCCTTTGCGGTGATGCTGCTGGATCTCGATCGCTTCAAGCGGATCAACGATATCTACGGCCATCTGGCGGGGGATGCGGTGCTCAAGGAGGTGGCTACCACCCTGGGCGAGCAGCTGGAGCCTGACATGGTGCTGGGGCGCTATGGCGGCGAAGAGTTTGCCATCCTGATGCACAACTGCGCCGATCCGGCACTGGCGAGCAAAATGGCTGAGCGGCTGCGCATTGCCGTCGAGGCGCGGCTGGTGAAGAGCCCCACCTCGGACGAATTGCTGGAGGTGACGGTGAGTATCGGGATTGCCATGGCTCGTTCCGATGACACCATCGATATTCTGATCAACCGTGCCGACGAGTGTCTCTATCAGGCCAAGATGGCGGGACGCAACTGCGTGGTGGTCGAGGGGCAGAACCGCGCAAAAACAGATGCCGCCTGAGGGCGGCATCCTGTTGGCAATGTGCTGGCTAGATCAGGCCAGCTTGTACTTGCCGGAGAGTTGCTGGGCCAGCAGCTTGAACATGTTGAAGACCGCCATGGTCTTGCCGGTCGGGGTGCCATCTTCGGCCAGGAAATACTCCCCCTTGAACACCAGAATATCCCCCTTCTGCTCCACCGAATCGGCGCGCATACCGTGGATGAAGTCTTCATGCTCTTTAATGATCTTGTTGGCCATCTCAAGCAGGGCCGTCTCGGTGATCAGCTCTTTCTGTGGTTGCATGCTCGTCTCCTTAAACGACTACTGGACAGGGAAATCGTGGATCCCTGCCTCTGATTGAAGAGGCGCCCAGCATACTGCAAACAGGGTTTTTCTGTCATTGATATGACCCCGATTTGTGGCTGTTTATCCGATCACCAGATTCTTCAACCAGCAGCGCTGGCGAATACGGCGCTGCACCAGCAACACCTTGCTGAGCTCCTCCAGCAAGACCACCGCCACCACCCAAGAGAGGGGCCAGCCGAGCAGCGTGACCGCCACCCAGGCGAGCGGGATGCCGATGCACCACATGCCGACGATGTCGATAAAGATGCTGTAGTTAACATCGCCGCCAGAGCGCAGCACCCCGATGATCCCCACCATGTTGAACACCTTGAGCAGCATCCCGAGACACATGATGCCGAGCACCTGACCCGCCTCCGTCATCAGCCCAAGGGGCAGGTTGCCGACCCACTGCAACAGGTTGGCTTGCAGCAGCCAGACGATGATCCCCACCAGTAGCGCGCCAATCGGTGCCAGCAGCAGGAACAGCTGGGAGTGCTGCCAGGCGACCTCGTACTCCTCGGCCCCGAGCCGGTGGCCGAGCAGGGTGGAGCAGGCCACCGCCAGTCCGAAGAAGAGGGAGATAAGGATGCTCTCCAGGGTGCCGAGTGTGGTCATGATGGCCAGCGAATCGGTGCCAAGATGGGCATAGAGAAAGCCGTAAATCAGCATGCCGAAGGCCCATAGGCCGTCGTGGAACAGCAGCGGCAGGGCGATCAGGGTAAAGCGCACCACCTCCTTGCGCTTGAAGGCGGCCAGCCAGTCTGGTGCGCGCGGGATCAGGCGCGCTTCATAACGCTTTACGTAGAGCAGCAGCAGGGCTGTCTGCAGCAGCCGGGAAATGGTGGTGCCCCAGGCCGAACCGGCCACCCCCATTGCCTCGAAGCCGAAGTGACCGAAGATGAGGGCGTAGTTGAGGATGACGTTGGCGATGATGGCGATAATGCCGATCCGGGTCGGCGCGGCGGCATTGCCCACCGAGCGCAGGGCTGATTCCAGCGGCACCACGATGGCGGTACAGAGGATGGTGGCGCCGGTGATCATCAAGAATTGATCCGCCAGTGCCCGCAGCGCCGGATCCTGACTGGCAAAGCCGAGCACGCTGCCCGGTGATAACACATAGATGAAGGCAAAGGGCAGGGTGACCAGCAGGGCGCCCACTATGGCCAGCGCCAAGGAGCGGCGTACCCCGGCCATCTCCCCGCGCCCGAAGTATTGTGCTGCCAATACCGAGACCCCGCCCGCGAGGCCCGCTATCACCAGCAGATTGAAGAAGAAGACCCGGTTACCCAAGCCGACCGCCGCCACAGCTGTGGTACCAAGCTGGCTCACCATCATGATATCGATGAGGCCAAGCAGGGAGAACATCATGGATTGCAGCGAGACGGGCAGGGCCAGTCGCCACAATCGGGTCATGAACTCGCGATCGGTGGTTTGTTTTAAAATCGCTTGCCAATAATTCATAGTTGTTAACCGGGTATGAGAAAAGCAAGGGTTGTCAGGGGTATGATAGGGACTAGCGAGGCTCTTCTCACTGTGAGTAGCTCTCGATTTTCTTGTGTAAAACTATCCTGTTGAGGTGTTATGCCATTTGCCAGCGAGTGTCTGGAGATAGCGCCAGCCTGTGAAGAGCAGATGCTGGGACGTGAAGGGCTGCCCCTGCTCGGCGAGGCGGGGATCTTCCTGACCGGCCTATCCCGGGTGCGGGATCACTACCTCATTCGCCGCAATCGCCCCGAGTTTCACATTCTGATGGTGAGTCACGATGGGGGGGGCGCGCTGCTCACCGACGAGGGGGAGCAAGCCATTCCGGCCGGATCGCTGATTTTCCTGCCCGCCGCCGTGCCCGGTGGTCTCAAGCTGATTGGCGAAAGCTGGCAGATCAGCTGGATTTTGCTCGATGACGTGCCGCGCTGGCAGCATCTGCACTGCCTTGGCCACCGTATCTGGCAAGGGGATGGCGGCGATCAGCTCTACCATCTGCTCAGCCTGATGCAGGGGGAAGGGGTTCGATCTTCGCTGCAACCCCAACTGCTTAGCCTGTTGCTGGCGCTGCTGGAGCGTACCCTGCAAGGGGAGGTGCGCGGTACCCCTGAACTCAGATTGCAGGCGCTGTTTCGCCGGGTGGAGGCGCGCCTGGACGAGCCCTGGAGTGTCGCCCTGTTGGCCCGACAGATGGCCTGCTCCGTCCCCCATCTGCACCGGCTTTGTCAGCAAGTGTTCGGTATGGGGCCGATGGCGAGGGTGACCGAGCTCAGAATGAACAAGGCACGCCAGCTGCTGCTCTATACCAACTGGCCACTTGGCGAGCTGGCGGCCCGGGTCGGTTACAGCGATGGGGCCAACTTTGCCAACTGCTTTCGCCGTCTGACTGGTCAGACCCCCGGCGCCTTTCGTCGACTGGGTCGCAAACCTTTTGCAACGGATGTGCAAACTCTTTGAAATTAATGACACAAGCCCCTAGGATCGGCGGGTCCCTGCGTCTAGCTAACCGTTTAGGTACCAAGATCCATGTTTGAAGATAATAACCAGAAACGTCCTCTCTACATTCCCTACGCCGGTCCCGCCCTGCTGGAGACCCCTTTGCTCAACAAGGGCAGCGCCTTCACCAGCGAAGAGCGCAGCAACTTCAACCTCGAAGGTCTGTTGCCCCAGAATATCGAGACCATCGAAGAGCAGGCCGAGCGTGCCTATCGCCAGTTCATGGCGTTTGGCAACGACATGGACAAGCACATCTATCTGCGCAACATCCAGGATACCAACGAGACGCTGTTCTACCGTCTGCTGCACAACCACTTGACCGAGATGCTGCCCATCATCTACACCCCGACGGTGGGCAAGGCGTGCGAGGAGTTCTCCAACATCTATCGCCGCGCCCGTGGCCTGTTTATCTCCTATCCGGACAAGGACAGGATCGATGACATGCTGCAAAACGCCACCAAGCAGAACGTCAAGGTGATCGTAGTGACCGATGGCGAGCGGATCCTGGGTCTGGGTGATCAGGGGATCGGCGGCATGGGCATTCCCATCGGCAAGCTCTCCCTCTACACCGCCTGTGGTGGCATCTCGCCCGCCTACTGCCTGCCGGTGGTGTTGGATGTCGGCACCAACAACCAGCAACTGCTGAATGACCCCTTCTATATGGGGTGGCGCAATCCGCGTATCTCGGGGGATGAGTACGCCGAGTTTGTCGATGCCTTCATTCAGGCGGTCAAACGCCGCTGGCCCGACATCCTGCTGCAGTTCGAGGACTTCGCCCAGAACAACGCCATGCCGCTGCTTAACCGCTACAAGAACGAGCTCTGCTGCTTCAACGACGATATTCAGGGCACTGCAGCGGTGACCTTGGGCAGCCTGATCGCCGCCTGCAAGGCCTCCGGCGCCAAGCTCTCCGAGAAGCGGGTTGCCTTCCTCGGGGCGGGCAGCGCCGGTTGCGGTATCGCCGAGCAGATCGTGGCGCAGATGAAGGCCGAAGGGCTGACCGATGCGCAGGCCCGCAGCCGGGTCTTTATGGTGGACCGCTTTGGTCTTATCACCGACAAGATCCCCAACCAGCTCGACTTCCAGCGCCGTCTCTCCCAGCCGGTGGAGCGGATCAAAGACTGGCCAGTGGGGGACAATATCTCCCTGCTGGAGGTGATGGAGCACGGTCGCCCGGACATCCTGATCGGGGTATCCGGCCAGCCTGGGCTGTTTACCGAAGAGGTGGTCAAGACCATGCACAAGCACTGTGCCCGTCCCATCATCTTCCCGCTCTCCAACCCCACCTCCCGGGTCGAGGCGACGCCGGCAGACCTCATCCGCTGGACCGACGGTCAGGCGCTGGTGGCAACCGGCAGTCCGTTTGCACCGGTGGAGCACAAGGGCAAGCGCTACGTCATCGCCCAGTGCAACAACTCCTTCATCTTCCCGGGGATCGGCCTTGGCGTCATCGCCTCCGGCGCCACCCGGGTGACCGACGCCATGCTGATGTCGGCCAGCCGCGCGCTGGCGGAGTGTTCGCCGCTGGTGAAAGGGGAGGAGGGTTCTCTGCTGCCGGATCTGGCGGATATCCATCAGGTCTCCCGCTACATCGCCAAGATGGTGGCCAAGACCGCCATGCTGCAGGGCAAGGCGGTGCAGACCCCGGACGAGGTGATCGATCAGGCCATCGACGCCAACTTCTGGCATCCGGAGTATCGCCGCTACCGCCGCACCTCGTTCTGATTTCTGCGAGAAGATGCAAAGCAAAAGGGATGCCTCGGCATCCCTTTTTACTGCACGTCTGACATGGTTATCGCCTCAAGATCAACTACTCGCTGGCGCCCTGTACGCCGGTGACGCGCACCTCGACCCGGCGATCCGGCCCAAGGCAGTCTATGAGGGCGGCTCTGGCCTTGATGTCGTCACACTGGTTGCCGGTGACCGGATTGCTCTCGCCATTGCCCTGAATGCTTACCTTGTCGGCAGGCAGCCCTTTGTTGATCAGAAAGTCGGCAACGGTTTGGGCCCGAGCTTCTGACAACCTCTGATTGCTGGCATCCGAGCCGATACGGTCGGTATATCCCATCACCACCGCACTGCCATCCTTGGGTTGTACATCGACGATCTGCTGGTAGAGAGCGTCCAGCGCGCTCATCCCCTCCGGTTTTAGGTCCGCTTTGCCAAAGGCGAACAACACATCGGAACTGAGGTTGAAGGTCTGATCTACCACCTCCGGTTCGGCCGGTGGCGGGGGGACCACGACCGGTGCGGGCGTGGGAGCCGGCTCTGTCGGCTGGCTGCGATTGGGATGGATCACTACTTCCAGGGTTGCTGTGCTGATGTCGCTGACCCAACGCTGGGTGCCGCTGTTTGCCTTGTCATTGTCAGGATCATCGCCGACCCTGACCAGATAACGATACCTGGCCTGGAGATCGACCCAGTCATGGAGCCGGGCCGTCACTCCCAGACCTGCCAACGGTGCCAGGTTGTCGTCCCCGCCATTGATCGATTCAACGTGATAGATATAGCCACCACCCTCGGCAAACACCGAGAACATCTCGCTGAGCGGCAAACGACCAATCACAGACAGGGTAGCTCCCTTGCTGTTGAACTCATGACCGCTGATATCCCAGTCACCTGTGGAGAGGTAACCAATTTCGGCGCCCAGGTTCTCCGTGAAGTTGTAGCCGCCAAACAGGGAGAGCGCAGTCGCATCCTTGCTGACATCCTGGCTGAAATCATTCAGATCGTGGGCTATCGCCCAGCCACCGCCTATCCCGGCATACCAGTCATGGACCGGTACCGCTTGTGCGCCTGTGCTCGCCAATGCCAGTGCAATCCACACAGGTTTTAATCTTATGTTCATCGCGTATCCTCGTCGATGTGTGGTTTAGTGGGGCTGCTTGTTGGTCAAACCCCACACTTATGTATAGGTGACAGGTTGTATTTAACCACTCAAGAGGTGTGGATTGCGGCCATAAGTGAACCTATGTCACTGAAACCATGCGGGAAGAGGAAAGATAGCCTGAGGTGGGCGGCATGGAAGACAATAAAAAGGAGGCCATATGGCCTCCTGCTTATCCAGGTGATCAGGATTATTGTGTGACTTGTTGCACACCGGTGACGCGCACTTCAACGCGGCGATCCGGCGCCAGGCAGGAGATCAGCTGAGCCTTGCCCTTGACGCTGTTGCACTGGGTGCCTGTGACCGGATTGGCTTCACCGCGGCCTTCGATGGCAACTTTGCCAGCCGGCAGGCCCTTGCCAACCAGGAAGTCGGCTACGGTACGGGCGCGTGCTTCGGAGAGTTTCTGGTTGTAGGCGTCAGTGCCGATACGGTCGGTGTAACCGACGACCACGGCACTGCCATCTTTTGGCTGTACGTCGACGATCTGCTGATACAGGGTGTTGAGCGCTGCGACACCTTCTGGCTTGAGGGTGGATTTGCCAAAGGCAAACAGCACGTCAGAGCTCAGGGCGAAGTTCTTGTCAACCACCACAGGTTCTGGGGTTGGCTCGGGTGCTGGTGCCGGAGCGGGGGCCACGTAAGTGGTGCGGTTCGGGTGCATCACCAGCTCCAGGGTTGCGACGCTCATGTCGCTCTCCCAGGTCTTCTGCTCGTCACCCAGACTCCACATGTAGCGGTAGCGGGCTTGCACATCGATAAGGTCGGAGAGCTTGGCTGTCACCCCCAGACCGGCCAGCGGCGCAGTGCCGTTGTCGCTGTTGCCATTGCCGTTGACGTGGTTGAAGTAGGCACCACCTTCGGCAAACACCGAGAAGATGTCACCCAGTGGCAGGCGGGCGATACCGGAGAGGGTTGCACCCTGGGTTTTGAAATCGGCACCGTCAACGCCCGCTTTACCGGCGTAGAGGTAGCCCAGTTCAGCTGCGTAGTAGTCGTTGAAGTTGTAACCGCCGAACAGGCTCAGCGCAGTGGCGTCTTTGTCAGTGTCTTTGCCAAAATCATCCAGACCGTGGGCATATGCCCAGCCTGCACCAACACCGGTGTACCAGTCATCGGCAGCCTGAGCTGTGGTGCCTGCGGCGGCCAGCGCCAGTGCAATCAGGGTAGGAGCCATTTTGAGTTTCATCGGTTTATCCTCGTTGTGTTAGCCCATGTCGGGCAATGCACTTGTTTTTATTGCTGCGAAAAATCGCCAGCAAAGTGGATAGCGAAGGCTTTGGACTCTCATGATGCATTGGCGTCATGGACAACAGACCGGACAAGAAGCGCTTTTTAGTGCTTATCCAATACCTTACAGGCGCAACTACTTTATGCTTTCGGGGCGGGGCAGGCAAGGGTAGGGAGGCGGGAGTGAGGGATGATGCAAGCGAGAATGAGGCAAACAAAAAGGGATGCCGCAGCATCCCTTTCTTTTGCATTATCTGAACGAGGTCAGATTATTGCTGAACTTCTTGTACGCCAGATACGCGAACTTCTACGCGACGATCCGGAGCCAGGCAGGAGATCAGTTGAGCTTTAGCGGTGATACCGTTGCACTTGGTGCCGGTAACCGGGTTGGCTTCGCCACGACCTTCGATGGCAACCTTGCTGGCAGCCATACCTTTGCTCACCAGGAAGTTGGCAACGGTACGGGCACGGGCTTCAGACAGCTTCTGGTTGTACGCGTCGGAACCGATACGGTCGGTGTAACCAACAACAACAGCGTTGCCATCTTTCGGCTGGAACTCAACGATCTGCTGGTACAGCGCATTCAGGGCTGCAACGCCTTCCGGCTTCAGAGTCTCTTTGCCAAAGGCAAACAGCACGTCTGAGTTCAGTGCGAAGTTCTTCTCTACAACTTGCGGAGCAGGAGCCGGTGCTTCTTCAACAACCGGGGCAGCTACCGGAGCTACGTAGGAAGTGCGGAACGGGTGGTATACCGCTTCCAGAGTAGCGATGCTCTGGTTGGCCTTGTAACGCTCACCGTTGGCGTGCAGGTCAGCCACGTCCCACATGTAGCGGTAACGAGCTTGCAGATCCAGCGCGTCATTTACCTTGTAGGTCACACCGGCGCCAGCCAGCGGGGAAACTTTAGTGTCGCTGGTGCCCAGGCCGTCGGTGTGACCCCAGTAGGCGCCGCCTTCAGCGAACAGGGAGAAGTCGTTGCCAACCGGCATACGGGCGATACCGGACAGGGTGGCACCCTGGCTCTCGTAACGGTTGCCGTCGGTGTTGCCACGACCGGTGTACTGGTAGCCCAGTTCGGTACCGAAGTTTTCGGTGAAGTTGTAACCCATGAAGGCGTTGGCGGCAGCCGCGTCTTCCTGGCCTACATTGGTGCTTTCCAGCTTGTTCAGGCCGTTGAAGTGAGTAGCACCGACACCGGCACCGAAGTAGATGTCGTCAGCGGCGTGAGCAGCGGTAGCACCCAGAGCAGCCATGGCGATGGCGATCATGGAAGGAGCCATTTTCATCATAAAAAAATCCTCGTTGAGATCGCACGTTATTCACGTGCTTCACACTTTGTAATTTATGTAAGCTGCAGGCTCCGCCGTACGGCTGGCGTCGAGTCTGGCAGATGACCCGGTACAACCGGGTTGCACACTCTCCTGGTGTGTCGAGTGCGCTGGCATGGCACGCAATGCGTGAGAAACCACTGCCAGGCAACTGATGTCATTCCGATGACGAGGCGCACTCTATGCCGATTTTAAAACATGATCAAGCTCACAAATGAGCCTTGTGGCAAATTGTGTCGTGACCTTAAATGGCTGTTTATCCAGATTAATTAGTGATCCAGATAGGCCCTGTGCAGTTTTTTTTCCAGTTTCATATAGGCCTGAACCCAGTCGGAGTGCGGGTTGGCAGGGTTTGCTCTGGCAGTGAACACCTCGAGGTAGTCTGCTTCCGTTGCACTTTTCAGCAGGGGAGTAAACGCCATCAGGTAGTGGCGGGCCAGATAGGGATCCAGGGGCCAGATGTTGAGGATGGCTCGTGCCACAGGCTGAACCGCGGCTGAACAGATGAAATGGCGGTGTCCCGCCTCCAGCCAGTCGGCCATCTCGCACATGCCCGATTCAGCTACCAGACCACCATCACCCGGGGCGCTTGCCAGCGCAATAGACTGGCCATTTACCGTGGTGAGCTCTTCATTGTTATGCAGGGCACCATCGTGGCTGCGCAAGGGTAGGTTATGCGATTCCTGTTCAAGAAACAGGCTGCAGCTCTCCGGCAGGGCGGCCAACAGCTCGCTGGCCTGGCTGGACATCAAGGCCGGAAGCCAGAATGCTTCGGCACGATATTGTGCACCTTGACTGAGCTGTTGTTGCAATTGGGCCGGGTCAGAAACCGGGTGCAGGCGAGAGATAATGCCGGGAAACGCCATACTTATTCCTCTTAATGGGTAGCTGGCGGATTATACGAGTTATTCTGGTGGCAACAATAAAGGTTTCTTTTCGAGACTGTTTACCTGAGACAGCTGAGCGATTACCATCCCCCGTTGAAGATAAGGGTTGTCGCCGAAAGGCGCTCATAAAGATAGAGGCTCGACCATAACGAGTCCGTACAAAACTGATACACTTGACTACGAGTCGTCGCGAAAAATAAAGACGGATTTAATCCGTCAAACGGAGTATGGAACATTATGAATTCAAATATCGTCACTGTTGGCAAGAAGATCCGTCAGATCCGTGAAGCGGTCGGTTTGAGCCGTCCGAAGTTTGCTGATTTGCTCGGTGTTCCCCCCACAACCCTGAAAAACTACGAGCTGGGTTACCGTGAAGTTGGGGGCGCCTTCCTGGTTGCCCTGGCGCACCACCCGGATCTGCACAAGTTCACCCTCTGGCTGCTGGCAGACAAGAAAGTCGCCGAAATCGGCCAGATTGGCCCGGATGACCTCGCCAAGGCGTGATCATCGATGTGAATAGAAATGCCGCCTTCGGGCGGTATTTTTTTGGGTCGCCGATCGATATTTTGATCTAACACGCTTTGAATTATCCATGCAGGCCAACGAGAATAAGCGGCCCCGAAAAGTGGGCCCCTGGTGGTATCTGGCCACCTGAACACTATTACATTCAGGATGATATGAGCAATCGTATGGAGTATGGGTATGAGCAGTAATGAGTTGGATAAACGCTATGGCCTGATGACTGCCATTGCGATGGTGGTCGGCGTGGTGATCGGCTCCGGTGTCTTCTTCAAGGCCGATGATGTACTGCGTCTGACTGGCGGTAATCTGGCCATTGCGCTGCTGGCATGGGCGCTGGGGGCATTTTCGATGATCTTCGGCGCGCTGGTGTTTGCCGAGTTTGCCCAGCGGATCGAAAAGTCCAACGGTATCGTCGATTATGCCGAAGCGGCATACGGCAAAATGTTTGGTTATCTGGTGGGGTGGTTCAAAGGCGTACTCTATTACGCCCCTCTTTCCGCCATCCTTGCCTGGGTCGCCGCTCTGTACACCATGATCTTGCTTGGTAGTGATAATCCGACCAACTCTGGTGCGACCTGGATACTGGCGGCTGTCTATATGACGGTCACCTATCTGATCAACTTCTACACCCCGGTCCTGGCGGGGAAGCTGCAAGTGGGCTCTACCCTGATCAAGTTGATCCCGCTGATCCTGGTTGCCATTGTGGGCACCATTTCAGGCTTGCTCAATGGTGTCACCGTGACCAACTTTGTGCAGGCAATGGATGGGATAGGAAGCACCGGAGGCACGCTGGCCACGGCCGTGGTTGCCACCGCCTTCGCTTATGAGGGGTGGATCGCCGCCGTGACCATCAACAGCGAAATTCGCGATTCCAAGAAGAATCTGCCCAGAGCACTGGTGATTGGCACCCTGATAGTCTTTGTGGTCTATGTCACCTATTTTCTGGGGATCGCCAGCGTCTTGCCGACGGACGAGATAGTGGCGCAAGGGGATAACGCGGTTAATCTCGCGACAACCAGCCTGTTTGGCGGGACTGCCTCGACCATTTTGACCGTGTTCGTGATTATCTCCTGCCTCGGCACCCTCAATGGTTTGGTATTGGCGACCATGCGTATCCCCTTCTCGCTGGCGATCCGCAATCAGGGGCCAGCCCCCAAGTGGATGAGCCGTATCGAACCGCATCACCACATGCCAATCAACTCGGCCCTCGCGGCAGCGCTGTTGTCGGTGATCTACTCAGTGCTGTGGTACTGCAGCATCAACGAGACATTCGGTCGTTACATCGCCCTGGACGAGATGCCGATCGTGCTGATTTATGGCCTCTATCTGTTCCTCTATGTCTGGTACATGCGCACCTTTACCGAGTTGGGCTGGATAAAGCGGTTTGTGATCCCGACCTGCGCCACCCTGGGCGCGCTCATCATTCTGTATGGCGGTATCACCAATCCCAGTCTGGGACTCTATCTGCTGGTCTCTGTGGGGGTGATTCTGCTCGGGTTGCTCTTCTACCGTAAGGAGTAACCGGGTAAGTAAGTTGAAAAAAAAGCGCCGAATGGCGCTTTTTCCATGTGTAAACCGCTGCATGTCGACAACTAACTGCCCAGCAACCCGAGGCGGCCTAGTTCATCCTTGAGCTGATCGAGATTGCGCTCGACACAGGCTTCCCCCTCGTTGATAGCATCGCTGGCGCGATGAAAATCCATGATGGAGAAGCTGCCAAGGCGCGGGCAGAGCTGGATCTCCGGCGGGTCACCGGCCATCCGGGCGCGGGTGATCCGCTCCTGCATGATGTTGATGGAGCCACTCATCACGCTCCACAGACCGGGGGTGGCTGGCGCGGATTCACCGCGATTGAGCCACTGGCTGAGCAGACCGCCGCTGCCGGGTTGATCCGGCTCGTCGGTCCAGGGTTGGTGCATATCGGTGTTGAGGTTGACCGCAATCACCACCTCGGCCCCCATGGCGCGGGCCAGCGAGATGGGCACCGGATTGACCACGGCGCCATCGACCAGCCAGCGGTCGTTGATCCGGGTCGGGGTTAGGATCCCCGGCATACCACAGGAGGCGCGCACCGACTGGCGCAGCGGGCCCTGTTGCAGCCAGATCTCGCGGCCGGTATCGAGCTCGGTGGCGATGCAGGCGAAGGGGATGGGCAGGCTCTCGAGATCGGGATCCCCCAGATGGCTGGCGGCAAGACCAAACACCTTTTCGCCGCGAAACAGACCGCCGGAGAGGGCCGGGTCGAGCAGGCTGACCACCTGCAGGCGGGTAAAGCCGCGCACCCAGGTTTCCAGCCGATCCAGTTCTCCGGCGGCATAGGCGGCACCGACAAAGCTGCCGATGGAGCAGCCAGCGATCAAATCCGGTTTGATGCCGAGACGTTCAAGGGCGCGGATGACGCCGATATGGGCCCATCCTCTGGCGGCGCCGCTCCCGAGAGCGAGCCCAACGCGGGGTTTACGTGGCACGACAGTCCTCCAAAAAAGGGGTTGAGGGCTCAGCTTACTCCGAGAGTCAGGAGGCGTCATCCTGCCATCTTTCGCTGCGGTTGCGACCGTTGGCCTTGGCCTGATAGAGCGCCACATCGGCGCGGCGTACCGCTTCGTGCAGGGGAAGGTTCTCCTGGTGGGGGAGATAGCCGAGGCTGATGGTGACCTCTAGCTCGGGTTCGATGGCGGCCCAGTCGTGATCTGCCACCGCCTTTCTCAGTCGCTCCGCCAGCTCGCCGAGCTGTGTTGCATCACTGCGGCCAATCAGCAGCAGAAACTCCTCGCCCCCCCAGCGGATCAGGCGGTCTGTGGGCCCAAGCTGCTGCTGGCAGATCTGCACCAGCCGGATTAGCACCATATCCCCCACGGCATGGCCAAAGTTGTCATTGACTCGTTTGAAGTGGTCTGCATCGAACATCAGGATCCCCGCTTGCAGCCGGGCCAGCTCTCCCGCCTGCTCCAGTAGCACCACATAGTGGCGGTTGAAAGCGCCGGTAAGGGCATCGTGGCAGGAGAGGTAGTTGAGCCGCTCGTTGAGGCGATGGGATCTCAGGTTGGAGAGGACGGCCAGCAGCATAAAGAGGATGGCGAGCAGGGTCGGCGCGGACTGGCAGAGCATGGCCCACACCAGCGGTAGCAGGGTCACGCTGTGCACCAGCCGCAACGGGGTATCAGGTATCGCCATGGTCAGCTGCAATGTGCCTTGCCGCCATTGATATTCGCCGGTCGGTTCGGTGTTTTGCGGCGCCACGGGTTGGCGCGCGCTGCTGGCCAGCACCTGGTGGTACTGATTGAGCAGCAGATATTCCCCCAGCGCCGGGGTCATCTGATCGAGCTGCTGCTGCAGGCGGGCGAGCAGCACATCCATGTTGATCATTCCCACCAGAGTTCCCTCTTTGTAGAGGGGCTGGGACATGGTGACCATGGGGCCGCGCCCGATAAAGTCCTCATAGGGGCGCGAGAGAACGGTCTTCTTGTCCGGATTGGTGCTGTGCAGCGCATCTTGCCAGAAGCTCTTCTGGTAGATGGTGGGATAAAAGCGAAACCGGCTGGAGGGTTGCCAAGGGTAGAGATAGATAAAGTTGTCCACACCGGTGAAGTAGACCCAGGCGATCTCGTTGCCAAGGCGCTGGCTGGCGGTGGCAAGCAAGGGGGAGAGGCTCAGGGCCAGATGAATGCGTGCCTCACGCTCGCTGCCGGGGGGCGGCAGCGGGCCATCACCGGTGAGGTTGCCTGCCAGTCCGGCAGGCAAATCACCGGGGAGCTTGTCGAGAGCCAGCCCCTCTGGCAGCGCCTCGATATGGCGATAGAGCTGGCGGGTGAGCACCGACTGGGGGTCGCTGCGCAGTCGCTCCTCAGCCTGCCCGCGCATCGCCTCCAGAAATACTTCGGTCCGTTTGAACCGATCCCGCAGGTAGATGGCACTGTTGAGGGTATCGCTTTGATAGAGGCGTTCAATCTGTTTCAGGCTTTGCCACAAAGTCAAACCAATCAGCAGGATGACCACGGCGAACAGGAGCCAGGTCAGGCGTGTGAGAAAACGGTGGCCAGACATGTTGGGCATAGGCAGTCAGTCGGGTTGCGAAGGAAATTGTCGTTAGTGTATGCGATGTGGTGTGAAAACAAACTGAACTACCTGAAACCGGGTGAGTTCACCATGCACCTGTTACGTTTTGTCACATTTATACATAGTCACGGCATAGTCTGGGGCTAAAATGGCCCCCACTCAGATTTCCCCTTCTTAACACTTCATGGATTGTTTGATGAAAATGCGTATCTGGATTGGCCTCGGCCTGCTCTCTCTGGTAGCGGCCATCTGGTGGGCGGTTGGCCACTTGCAACCAGCAGCCAAAGCCCCTTCCCGCGAGATAAATATTCGTACCCAGACCGTCGAGCAGAGTCTGGCCGAGCCGACTCTCAAGCTGGTAGGTAAACTGGCGGCCAACCACTCGGTGGTGATCACTCCCGAGGTGACCGGGCGCCTGGTCAAGATTGCGGTGCAGTCGGGTCAGCAGGTCAACAAGGGCGATACGCTGGTCGCGCTGGATGCGGGCAAGCAACAGGCGGAGCTGGCCGAGCAGAGTGCCAGTCTGCGCGACGAGAATCGCAAGCTGACCGAAATGCGCAAGCTGGTCGCCCGTGGAGCCGTCACCCAGTCGGTGCTGGAGGGGCAGGAGGCCACCGTTGATCAGGTGCAGGCGCGGGTCGATGCCGCCCGTTACGAACTCTCCCTGCGCACTCTCACCGCTCCCTTTGCCGGTACCGTGAGCCTGATTGATTTGAGCGAAGGGGCCCTGGTCAATAGCGGCGATACCCTGCTGCACCTCGACGATATCGACACCCTGCGCCTCGATCTGGCAGTGCCGGAGCGCTACCTTTCCCTGCTGCGCCCCGGCATGGCGGTGACAGCGACCAGCGCAGCCTGGCCGGATCAGCGCTTTAACGGCACCCTCACCACCCTCGATAGCCGTATCTCCAACGAGACCCAGAACATCAAGGCGAGGGTCGAGTTACCCAATAATAACGGCCAGTTGCGCCCGGGCATGCTGCTCAACGTGGAGCTCTTGCTCCCCTCCCGCCAGCTCACTCTGATCCCTGCCCAGTCGGTGGAGTACGCCGGCGAGCAGCGTTTCGTCTATCGCCTTGAGGCCGATGGCCGGGTCAAGCGGGTGCCAGTGGTGCTCGGCGAGACCGAGGGTGAGACTGTCTGGGTTACCGAGGGGCTGAAAGTCGGCGATCGCATCGTGGTCGAGGGGCTGGTCAACTTGCGTGATGGTGCCAAGGTGCACGATCTGGCGGAGGTAAATGGCTGATGTGGCTCTCCGATATCTCAGTACGCCGACCGCTGGTGGCGGTGGTGCTCAGCGCCCTGCTCAGCGTGTTCGGTCTGGTCGCTTTTAGCAAATTGACGGTGCGGGAGATGCCGGACGTGCAGATCCCGTCGGTCTCCATCACCACCACCTATGAGGGAGCGGCTCCCGCAGTGATGGAGAGTCAGGTCACCAAGCCCATCGAGGATCAGCTCTCCGGCATCAGCGGTATCAAGAATATCAACTCGGTGACCCGCAAGGGGCGCTCGATGATCACGGTGGAGTTCAAGCTTGGCTGGAACATGGTGGAGGGGGTCTCCGATGTGCGTGACGCCCTGACCCGTGCCAAGAGCAAGCTGCCGGAGGATGCCGACGACCCGCTGGTGACCAAGGATAGCGGCAGCGGTGATGTGGCGGTCTGGCTCAACTTCAGCAGCAGCCAGATGGACCGCACCGCCATGACCGACTACGCCAACCGGGTGCTGGTCGACCCCTTGAGTCTGGTGGACGGGGTGAGCGAAGTAGCGCTATCCGGCGATCTCACCCAGGTGATGTATGTGCGGCTGCGCCCGGCCGACATGGCTGCGCGCGGCGTCACGGTGGCGGATGTGCAGGATGCCCTCAAGCGCGAGAACATCGAGCTGCCGGGCGGCGAGATCCGCAACAACTCCATGACCATGTCGGTGCAGATTGCCCGGCTCTACCACACGGCTGAAGATTTCCAGCAGTTGCAGGTGCGTACCGCCGCCAACGGTCAGAGTGTCTATCTGGCCGACATTGCCGATGTGGAGGTGGGAGCCAAGAACGAAGACAGTGCCTACCAGCGCAATGGCCGCGAGAGTCTGGGTATCGGCATCGTCGCCCAGTCCACCGCCAACCCGCTGGCGGTGGCACAGGGGGTTGAGAAGAAGCTGGTGGAGATGCAGCGCTTTCTGCCGGAGGGGGCCAAGCTGGAGGTTGACTACGACTCCACCATCTTTATCAAGCAGGCCATCGACGAGGTATATGAAACATTGGCCATCTGCGCCGTGCTGGTGGTGGCGGTGCTCTATCTGTTCCTCGGGCAGGGGCGCACCACCCTCATTCCTGCCATCACGGTACCAGTGTCGCTCATCTCCGCCTTTATCGGCGCCTGGTATCTCGGTTTTTCCATCAACCTCATCACCTTGCTGGCGCTGATCCTCGCCATCGGTCTGGTGGTGGATGATGCCATCGTGGTGGTGGAGAACATTCACCACCATCTGCAGCGGGGTGAGTCACCCCTGCTGGCGGCCTGGCACGGCACCCGCGAGGTGGGCTTTGCGGTCATCGCCACCACGGCGGTGCTGGTAATGGTCTTTATCCCCATTGCTTTTATGGATGGCATGGTGGGCAGGCTCTTTACCGAGTTTGCGATGTTGCTTTCGTTGGCGGTGCTCTGCTCCTCGCTGGTGGCGCTGACCCTCACGCCAGCCATGGGCTCCTGGCTGATGCGCCCGCTCGACAAGCCGAACCGGCTGACGGCGGCCCTCGATCGCGCTTTGGGCCGGATGGAGGGGCACTATCGTCATCTGCTGCAGGGGCTGCTGCGTCGCTCGCGCTGGATGCCGCTGGCGCTGCTGCTCTGTCTGGCCGGTATCGGTGCCCTCTTTACCCAGCTGCCTAGCAGTCTCACCCCGACCGAGGATCGCGGTGTGGTCTTCGTCTTCGTCAAGGGGGCGGAGGGGACCAGCATCGAGCGGATGAAGCGCAACATGCAGCAGGTGGAATCGACCATCATGCCGATGCTGGGCCAGGGGGTGGTCAAGGCGATGAGCTTCAGTACCCCCGCCTTTGGCCGTGGCGGCGATCAGACCGGCATGGTGATCATCCAGCTCACCGACTGGGCCGAGCGTGATGTGACCGCCACCGAGTTTTCCCGCTCGCTCGGGGCCAAGCTGTCGGTTATTCCCGATGTGATGATCCGCACCTTCCAGCCAGGCTTCCGTGGCGGCTCTACCGCTGCGGTGCAGTTCGTGCTGCAGGGCAACGACTATGCCGAGCTCTACCAGCAGGGGCTAGAGCTGCAAAAAGCAGCGCAGGCCAGTGGCCTGATGATAAGCCCGGATCTCGACTACGCCGAGAAGACTCCTGAGCTGCAGGTGACCGTCTCGCGCGACAGCGCCAGCCAGCTCGGCATACCGGTCTCCACCGTTGCCAGCACCCTGCAGGCGATGTTGGGCGGGGTGAGCAAGACCACCTATGTGGACAGGGGCGAGGAGTATGACGTCTATCTGCGCGCCAACCAGAAGGAGTTCAACGGCATCTCGGATCTCGGCCGCATCTACCTGAAAGCGGCCAATGGCGAGATGGTGAGCCTCTCGACCCTGGCGACCGTCAAGCAGGTGGCGACCGCCAATCGCCTCAACCACTATCAGCGCCAGAAGGCGGTGACCCTGACCGCCGATGTGGCACCGGATCACACTCTGGGCGAGGCGCTCGACTTCCTCGATGGCTGGGCCAACGAGCATCTGCCGAGCGGTATGACGGTGGATTACGCCGGTGACTCCAAGGATTACCGCGACAATCAGGGGGAGATGGCGATGGTCTTCGGCCTCGCCCTGCTGGTGGTCTATCTGGTGCTGGTGGCCCAGTTCGAGAGCACCCTCACCCCGACTGTGGTGATGATGACGGTGCCGCTCGGCATCTTCGGCGGTCTACTTGGCCTCTGGTTGACGGGGCAGGAGATGAGCATCTACAGCCAGATCGGGATGATCATGCTGATCGGCATGGTGACCAAGAACGGTATTCTCATCGTCGAGTTCATCAACCAGTTGCGTCAGCGCGGTGAAGGATTCGAAGAGGCGATCATCGCGGGTTCGGTGCGCCGTCTGCGGCCGATCTTGATGACCTCGCTCACCGCCATCATCGGCGCTGTGCCGCTGATGCTCTCCATGGGGGCTGGCTACGAGAGCCGGATGGCGGTGGGGACCGTGGTCTTCTTCGGTCTCTCCCTGGCGACTCTGGTTACCCTGCTGGTGGTGCCCGCCACCTACCACCTGATCGCCCGTCACGCCAGCATGACCGGGCAGCGGGATCAGCAGGTAGATGAGGCGCTGGCCGCCAGGGGGGACACTTCTGAGCCATAACGGCAGTGTCCGATGCCAGCTTTGACTGGGGCCGCGGAGCGTATCAGTCCGCACCCGCAAGCGTGCAGAGCCCGATAGCCGGCTCTGCACGCGCCATCCCCCCGGACTGATAGCCCGTCGAGTGGTTAATCTTCACAACAAACCACTGGTCAAGTGGCTCGACAAACATCACGGTTCTACGGTGTGGCCGGTTACGGAGCCGTGCCGTGCGTGAAGCGGCCTATTCCCCGATCCCCCTCATCATCTCTTTTTCCCCTCCATTTCTGCGGCTTGAGAACGTTTTTACCTAATTGGCACTTTTATTGCTTTTGGTCCGTCAGCGTCAATGATTTGTCTGGGGACAGAAAATGGAAATTAGTGCAAGCAGCCTGATGCAAGAGATGCAGGCTCTCAAGGTAGAGGCCGGTGCAACCCCGCTGTCACAGCCTGGCCGTCAGGTGACCTCCGATTTTGGCCTGCTGTTGCAGCAGGCGCTCGGTAACGTCAACGAGTTGCAGGGCGCAGCCAATGATCTGCGCACCCGTTTCGATATGGGCGACAAGTCGGTGGATCTGGCCGAGGTGATGATCGCGGGCCAAAAATCCTCCATCGCCTTTGAGGCGACGGTGCAAGTGCGCAACAAGATGGTTGATGCCTACAAAACCATCATGAATATGCCGGTCTGAGCGATGACCGTGCATCATGACATGTCAGCAATAAGGACATAAATCGTGGCTACTGACCAAAATGGCGATCTGCTGATAAACGATGAGGGCACCGCCGCCCTCGATGCCAACGAGCAGAAGAGCTCGGCACTGGGATTCTTGTCCAATACCGATGTACTGCGCCAGATCACTCTGATCCTGGGGCTTGCCATCTGCCTGGCCATCGCCGTCTTCATCCTGCTGTGGGGCAAGGAGCCGGATATGCGCCCTCTTGGCACCTATACCACTCAGGAGCTGGTCAAGACCCTCGACTTTCTCGATCAGCAGAAGATCCCCTATGAGGTCGATGGCAAGAGCGTGCTGGTCAGTGCCGAGAACTTTGCCAGTATCCGGTTGGCACTGACCCGGGCCGGCCTCACCAATGCGGCCGATGTAGCCAATGGTGGAGAGGATATTCTGCTCAAGGACTCCAGTTTCGGTGTCAGCCAGCGGATGGAGGCCGAGCGCCTCAAGTTGAGTCGCGAGCGCCAGTTGGCGAGCGCCATTGAACAGTTCCAGAATGTGGCCAAGGCCCAGGTGCTGCTGGCCATCCCCAAAGATAACGTCTTTGCCCGCAACGAGCGCAAGCCCAGTGCTACCGTGGTACTCAACCTGAAAGGGGCGGCACTGGGGCAGGGGGAGGTGGACTCCATCGTCGATATGGTGGCCTCTGCGGTACATGGCCTGGAGCCGACTCGTGTCACCGTCACCGACCAGAATGGCCGCCTGCTTAATTCCGGCTCCCAGGATCCCGTCTCTGCCCAGACGCGCAAGGAATTTGCGATGCAACAGAAGCAGGAGCTGGAGTACAAGCAAAAAATTGACGCCATTCTGATCCCGGTGCTTGGCGCCGACAATTATACGGCGGAAGTGGATCTCTCCCTCGACTTCTCCCAGCAGGAGCAGACCCGCAAAACCTACAACCCGGATCTGCCTGCAGTGCGCTCCGAGATGACGTTGGAAGAGAACAGCTCCGGCGGCAGCAATGGCGGAGTGCCGGGGGCTCTCAGCAACCAGCCCCCTGCCGCGTCCAATATTCCTGAACAGGCCACTGGCGGTGATGGGGCCAGCGCTGCTGCCTCGGGGCGTTCTCGCAAAGAGGCGACCCGCAACTTCGAACTGGATACCACCGTCAGCCATACCCGGCGTCAGATGGGGGGCATTCGCCGCATGACCGTCTCGGTCGCGGTGGATTACAAGGCGGTGCCCGGTGCCGACGGGGCTGTGACCCGCGAAGCGCGCACCCAGGCGGAACTCGATACCCTGCGCCGTTTGCTGAGCGGTGGCCTTGGCTTTGATGTGACCCGTGGTGATACCCTCGAGGTGGTCGCCATTCCGTTCAATCGTCCCGAGCTTGATACCGTGGCCGAGGTGCCGCTCTACGATCAGCCCTGGTTCTGGCGTGCGGTACGGATTGCCGCCTCGGTACTGGTGATTATTGTCTTGATCGTCACCGTGGTTCGCCCCATGCTCAAGCGGTTGCTCTATCCGGATGCCAAGCCGGAAGGGGAAGTGGACTTTGACAACCACACCGTATTGGGGGGTGACGACGAGCTCAGCTTGCTGGCAGCCCAGGTTGAGGGAGAGCAGGTATTCGGGGTGCGCGATGGTCAGCTGAAACTGCCGGATCTGCACCGTGACGAAGATTTGCTCAAGGCGGTGCGTGCGCTGGTGGCGAACGAACCGGATCTGGCCGCTCAGGTCATTAAAGAGTGGGTAACCAAAGATGCCTGAAGAAACTAAAAGCCAGGTGACCGGCAACGACATTACCGACAGCCAGCGCCAGTTGCTGGATCAGATGTCCGGTATGGAGATGGCGGCTGTATTGATGTTGAGCCTCAACGAAGAGGATGCCGCCCAGATCTTCCGCCATCTCGAACCCAAGCAGGTGCAGCGGCTCGGTATGTCGATGGCCTCCATGTCCGATTTCAGTCACGATCGGGTGGCGGCGGTGCACCGTCAATTCATCGACGATATCCAGAAGTACACCAACATAGGTATCGGTAGTGAAGACTTTGTGCGCAAGGCGTTGGTGGCGGCCCTTGGCGAGGACAAGGCGAGCAACCTGGTGGACCAGATCATTCTCGGTTCCGGCGCCCGTGGCCTCGATTCGCTCAAGTGGATGGATGCCCGTCAGGTGGCCAGCATCATCCAGAACGAACACCCGCAGATCCAGACCATAGTGCTCTCCTATCTGGAGCCGGAGCAGTCCGCCGAGATCCTGAGCCAGTTCCCGGAGCAGGTGCGCCTCGATCTGGTGATGCGTATCGCCAACCTCGAAGAGGTACAACCGGCGGCACTGCAAGAGTTGAACGACATCATGGAGAAACAGTTCGCCGGTGCGGCCGGTGCCCAGGCAGCCAAGATGGGCGGCCTGAAGGCAGCCGCCAACATCATGAACTATCTGGATACCAATATCGAAGGCCAGTTGATGGACTCCATCCGCGAGTCGGACGAAGAGATGAGCCAGCAGATCCAGGATTTGATGTTCGTGTTCGAAAACCTCATCGATGTGGACGATCGCGGTATCCAGACTCTGCTGCGGGAAGTGCCTGGGGATCTGTTGCAGCGCGCCCTCAAGGGGTCCGACGATCAGATGCGCGAGAAGATCTTCAAGAACATGTCGAAACGGGCGGCAGAAATGCTGGCAGACGATCTGGAGGCCATGGGGCCGATCCGGGTCTCCGAGGTGGAGGCTGCCCAGAAGGAGATCCTCTCCATCGCCCGCCGTCTGGCGGATGCCGGCGAGATCATGCTGGGTTCCGGCGGTGGCGAGGAGTTCCTCTAAACCATGGCCAACTCATGTAACCTGTCTGCCGCCCAGTATGTTGTCTTGGCAAGGAGCGGCGCGAATAGATGAACAACAAGCTGCGTGGTTATGTGCGGCCTGAAGGGGAAGAGACCCGGGTAGAGGCCTGGGGCTGGCCCGAAATGGACGTGGTGGCTGAGGCCGAGACCAATGCGCTCGGTCTTGCACCTGACTGGTATCAGCAGGAAGAGGAGGTGGTGGAGCCGGAACCCGAGCAGGAGCCGACCCCCAGCATCACCGCCGAAGAGCTCGAAGCGATCCGTCAGGCCGCCTGGGAAGAGGGACTGACCGAAGGGCGCGAGGCCGGTTTTGCCAAGGGGCTCGAAGAGGGCAAACTGGAAGGATTGCAACAGGGTCATGCTGCAGGTCTCGAACAGGGGCGCGAGGAGGGGCTGGCCATGGGGCGCGATCTGGTGGAGCAGGAGATCGCCCACTGGCAGGGTCTCGCCGCACGCCTTGCCAATCCCCTGAGCGCGCTGGATCTGGCGGTAGAGCAGCAACTGGTCTCGCTGGTGATGCAACTGGCCCGCGCGCTCATTCGCCATGAAGCAGAGACCTCGCCCCGCATCCTGCTGGAGGCGCTCAAGGAGGGGCTGGCGTTGCTGCCTGCCGCCGAGCAGGGGGTGACTCTGATGCTGCATCCCGATGACATCACGCGAATCGAGCAGGCATTTGGCGCCGACGAGTGCGCCAAGCGGCACTGGCGACTGCAGAGCGATCCCACCCTCTCCCCCGGCGATCTGCAACTGGTCACAGAGCTCTCCAGCATCGATCTGACCCTCTCCGGGCGCATCGATCAGCTGCTGCGCAACTTCTTGCGGGACAATGCGTCGCAGAAACCGGCCTCGCAGGATCCACGCCCATAACCGATGCCGGACGTTACCGTCCGGCTGCACTTTTTAGCTTCCAGGAGGCCAGATGAGCGGCTCGCTACTGAACCGGTTGCAAGGGTACAAGGTACGCGACAGCGCCCCCAAACCGCCGGTTGCCGGCAAATTGACCCGGGTGGTGGGGCTGACCCTCGAAGCCATCGGCTGCCGTGCTGCCATCGGAGCCTTGTGTCGCATCGATACCCTGGATGGGACGCTGGAGGCCGAAGTGGTGGGGTTCTCGGGCGATCGCCTCTATCTTATGCCGAGTGAACAGCTCAAGGGGGTTATCCCTGGTGCCCGTGTGGTGCCCATCACCGAAGAGCACGGTATTCCTGTTGGCATGAACCTGCTTGGTCGGGTCATCGACGGCATCGGCCAGCCGCTTGATGGCCTCGGCCCCATTATATCGTCCCGGACGGTGCAGTTTGCCCAGCACCGCATCAACCCGCTCTCTCGCCGCCCGATCCATCAACCGATGGATGTCGGGGTACGCGCCATTAACGCCGTGCTGACGGTGGGGCAGGGCCAGCGGATGGGGCTGTTTGCCGGTTCCGGTGTCGGTAAATCGGTGCTGCTGGGCATGATGACCCGCGGCTCGGTGGCGGATGTGGTGGTGGTCGGCCTCATCGGTGAACGGGGCCGGGAAGTTAAAGAGTTTATTGAAGACATTCTGGGAGAGGAGGGGCGTGCCCGCTCCGTGGTGGTAGCGGCTCCCGCCGATGCCTCGCCGCTGATGCGGCTCAAGGGGTGTGAAACGGCGCTGGCCATTGCCGAGTATTTCCGCGATCAGGGGCTTAATGTGCTGCTCTTGATGGACTCTCTTACCCGTTACGCTCAGGCTCAGCGGGAGATCGCGCTGGCGGTGGGCGAGCCGCCAGCGACCAAGGGCTATCCACCGTCGGTATTTGCCAAATTACCGGCGCTGGTGGAGCGGGCAGGCAACGGCAGTGACGGCCAGGGCTCCATCACGGCATTCTTCACCGTATTGACCGAGGGGGATGACCTGCAAGATCCCATTGCCGATGCGGCGCGGGCGATCCTCGATGGCCACATAGTGCTGTCGCGCGAGCTGGCCGATGCGGGCCACTATCCGGCCATTGACATCGAGAAATCCATCAGCCGGGTCATGCCCATGGTCACTTCACCTGAGCACATGGAGTTGGCGCGCACCCTCAAGCAGTTTTACTCCCTCTATCAGCAGAACCGGGATCTCATCACCATCGGTGCCTACAGTCAGGGTTCCGACCCCCGCATCGACCGCGCCATCATTCAAAAACCCTACCTGGATCAGTTCTTGCAGCAGGGGATGCGCGAGGTCATTCACTACGATGATGGCCTGCAAGCCTTGCAGATGGTGGCGATGCCCTTGATGCGTTGATGACGGTTGGGAAGAGAGGGTGCGACTATGAGTAAAGGGTTGCTATTGTTGGCAGAGCGGCTGGCTGAGGCAGAGCAGCAGTGTGCGCTGGCGCTGGTGAAGGCGCAGCAGGATCTCAAGCTGTTTATGGATCAGCAAAATGCCCTCAACCAGTACCGCCAGATCTACCACCAGCAGTGGACCGATCGCGGTTTACAAGGGATTTCGCCCCAGCAAAACAGCCAGTATCACGCCTTTATCAACAAGCTTGAGCAGGCGGCGACCCAGCAATACGAAGGGGTGCTGCAGGTGCGTCAGGCGCTGGAGCAACGTCGTGGAGAGTGGCTGGCTGCCCAGCAGCGACGCAAGGCGGTAGAGCTGTTGCTGGAGAAGCAGGCGAGCCGCGAGCAGCAGAAAGCTCTGCGTCAGGAGCAGAAGATGCTGGATGAGTACGCCATGTTGCGGCGTTTTCATCAATCTGGCCTGTAACTTGCTTTGATCTGGACATTGTCGGCGGCCATCTCGTAGGGGGCCGCCAGAATTCAGGGATGCCATCATGATGCAGACAGTGTTGACACAAACGCCTTCGGCTGCGGCCAACGGATTGGACAAAGCGCCTCTGAGCAGCTCAGTCGAGAGCAATGGCATCGATCTGGGGGGGCGCGACAGCAAGGGTGATTTCGCCACTCTGATTGCCAAGGCCCGGAACAGCGAACAGGGCGCCGCCGAGGCTACTCAGGGCGATAAAAATGTCCGATCAGCCAAATCTTTGGCGACCGAGGGCGCCTCTCCCAAAGAGGAGGCCAGCAAGGAGCAGGAGCCTGGCGCCGACAACAAGGCGGAGGAGCTCCCTGCCACCGACTTTCTGCTCCGTCTGCAAGACTCCCTCAAGCTCGATACCTCGCTAGTGACACCCCAACTGGCGGTGGCGGCCCAACAGAGCGCCACTGCGGCAGACGGCAATCCGTTGCCGCAAGAGGGTGCGCTGGAGGGGATTGCGCTTGATGAAAGCGAGCAGTCCCCTGCAACTGTCAGGACTGTACGCCAACTTGCCGATCAGTCCGGGGCGCAGTCGCTTCTGGCTACGACTGGTAAATCTTCCCTTGAAACTCCGGTTTCACTCTCTGCAGGAGGAGTGATTGAGCAGGGCGACGCCTCGACCGCCGTACTGTCCTCCGCTCCCAACACTTCTGAGGGGAAGGATGCCGCCGCCACCCAAGATGGTCAGCCCGGGGAGAAAGTCTCTGCCAAGGGTGAAACTCTCGGGGCAGATGGCAAGCTCACCAAGCCCCTTACGGGGGCTGAGCGGATGGCCCAACTGGCCAGGGTGTTGCCGGTTGAGGCGTCCGCCAATGCGGCAAATAGTGGTGAGTCACCCGCAGTGAAAGAGGGAGATGACAGCAAATCCGACCCCGCTGCCAGCAGCGTCGTGACCGGCAAGGGACAAGCTGCTCAAGCCACGACTCAGGGGGCGGTGCTCAAGGCATTCGGTGAGGGGGGCAAACAACCAGATGCGGGTAGCTCAACCACTTCTACTGCCGTAGAGAGCACCGCTAATGGGTCTGGCAAGGGAGCTGATAAGAGTAGCGCCGAGGGGGGACAGCAGGCAGCGACAACCACATCCTCCAATCCAGGTGCGGCGCAAGTGACGACAGTGCAAAGTGCCACAGCCCAGAGCAGCGTGACGGCAAATGTGACGACTCAGACCGATAGCGCTGCCGCACCCGTGATGGTGGCGCCGCAGCAGGTGTTGGCGCAGTCCGAATCTCAGGGGCCGCAAGCGCCGCTGTCGAGCATTTCAGCCGGGATCAGGCAGATGGAAGTGACGGGCACCGACGAGGTGCGCAAAGCGGTTTCGCTTGAGGTAAAACCGAAGGCCGGTGAGTCTGAGAAGAGTCTTGTCGCTACGACATCGAGCAGCGAGAGCAGCCAGAGCCAGACTGTACAGCATGGCCAGAACAGCCAGCCTCAGCCCCAGGTGGCCGACAGCCGGGCGCCCGCCGCTGAGGGCACGTTGCGCCGTGAACCGCAGAATTTACCCCATTTGAAACTGTCTAGTCAGGAAGCACCCGCCGAATTGCACCAGAAGGTAAACCTGATGCTGGCCGACAAGCTGCAGCAGGCCGAGCTTCAGCTAGACCCCATCGGCCTTGGCAAGATGAAGATCAAGATCCAGATCGACGCATCCAGCCAGGCGAGCGTCCATTTTGTAGTCCAGCACGGACAGACCCGTGAGATGCTGGAGCAGGCGATGCCCCGTCTGCGTGAAATGCTGGCGGGGCAGGGGATCCAGCTTGGCCAGACCCAGGTGCAGCAGCAGTCACAACAGTCACCGCAGCAACAACAGCAGGGTCAGTCGGCGTTTGCCGGGCAGGGACAATCAGGAGAGGGACACTCCGGTCATAGCCATCTTGACGGGGAGGTCACTACGACCAACCCCAATTTGTCGGTGGAATCGACAAACGGTTCAGGAATAGATTTCTATGCTTGATGCAATCCCGAGTAAGTTTATGATATCGAACAAGTTTGAGACTAGGGTGGACAAGGGATGGCTGACGATAACGAATTGACGCTAAAAGACCCTGCTGCGGGCAAGAAAAAGAAGCTGATTATTATCATTGCCCTGGCGGTCATTTTGCTGGGCGGTGGTGGAGCTGGCGCCTGGCTTATGCTGTCCGGCTCGGATACCCCCCCTGCCGAAGCGGCGGAGGGTGCTGAGGCCAAACCCAAGGTGGAAGCACCCCAGCCATCCCTTTATGTCGGGATGCCGCGTCCCTTTGTCTTCAACGTCGCGGGAGCCCAGCGGGATCGACTGGTGCAGATCAAGATCCAGCTGATGGTGCGCGGCACCGCCGACGAGACGCTGGCCAAACAGAATATACCCCTGATTGAAGGCACCTTGCTGCGGGTGTTCAGTGCAGCCAGTGCCGAACAGCTGATGACCTTTGAAGGCAAGGAGAAGCTGCGCAAGGATTCACTGGAAGAGTGCCGTCGGGTGCTTAAGGACCTGGTCTCTTCCCCCGTTATCGAACAAGTGCTGTTTACCGGCTTTGTAATGCAGTAGGTGAAGCGTGAGCGATCTGTTAAGTCAGGACGAAATTGATGCCCTCTTGCACGGTGTCGATGATGTCGAAGAGGAAGAGATAGGCGGCGCCGGAGACCCCGGCGTTGCCCAGTTTGACTTCTCCTCCCAGGACCGCATCGTCCGTGGCCGGATGCCGACCCTGGAGCTGGTGAACGAACGTTTTGCTCGCCACATGCGGATCAGCCTGTTCAACATGATGCGTCGTACCGCCGAGGTCTCCATCAACGGGGTGCAGATGCTGAAGTTTGGTGAGTATGTTCATACCCTGTTCGTGCCGACCAGCCTCAATATGGTGCGTTTCCGGCCATTGAAAGGAACCGCACTCATCACCATGGAGGCACGACTGGTTTTCATCCTGGTGGAGAACTTCTTCGGTGGTGACGGGCGCTACCACGCCAAGATTGAGGGGCGCGAGTTCACGCCGACCGAGCGACGGATCATCCAGATGCTGCTCAAACTGGTGTTTGAGGATTACAAGGATGCCTGGGCGCCGGTGATGGACGTAGGGTTCGAGTATCTCGACTCTGAAGTGAACCCGGCGATGGCCAACATCGTCAGCCCGACCGAAGTGATTGTGGTGAGCTCGTTTCACATCGAACTCGATGGTGGCGGCGGCGATTTCCACGTGGCCATGCCCTACTCCATGCTGGAGCCGATCCGTGAACTGCTCGATGCCGGTGTACAGAGTGACAAGGGTGACACAGACGTGCGCTGGAGCAAGGCGCTGCGCGACGAGATCATGGATGTAAAAGTCGAGTTGAGGGCCAAACTGCTGGAGACCGAGCTTACACTGCGTGAGCTGATGGAGCTGCAGCCGGGAGATATTATTCCGGTCGACATGCCTGAACATCTGCTGGTTTATGTGGAAGATTTGCCCACCTTCCACGCCAAGATGGGGCGGACGAAGGAGAATGTGGCGCTCAAGATCACCGACAAGCTCAAGCGCCCGGAAGGGGTCAAGACCGAGATGCATCTGGTGACCCGGGGCGGTGTACGTATCGATGGTGAGGCCGAGCTGGAAGAGCTTGAGCGCAGCATCGAAGAACAACAGCGTTAATCGACGGTTTGCGGTTATGGACTGTCACGAAGCGGTATAAGGAAACAAGATGAGCGGAACAGAGGAAGAGGATCTGATGGCTGATGCCTGGGCGGCAGCACTGGAGGAGCAGGTGACGGCGGAAGCCAAACCGGCTCCGCTGGAAGAGCTCAAGGACGATGCTCCCATCAGTGCCGAGGAGCGGCGCAAGCTTGACACCATTCTGGATATTCCGGTCACCATCTCGATGGAGGTCGGTCGCAGCCAGATCAGCATTCGTAATCTGCTGCAGCTCAACCAGGGCTCGGTCGTGGAGCTGGATCGGGTGGCAGGCGAGCCGCTGGACGTGCTGGTCAACGGTACCCTGATCGCCCACGGCGAGGTGGTGGTGGTAAACGACAAATTCGGTATTCGCCTGACCGACGTCATCAGCCAGATTGAACGGATTAAGAAACTCAAATGATGCGTCTGCTGCTGTTGTGGCTGCCATTGCCGGTGTTTGCCGAGGTGGGGGGGGCCGCCAACCCTCCCAGCCTGAGTTCCTGGCTGCTCTCCAGCCTGATGGTGATCGGGCTTATTCTGGTGCTGGGTTTCTTGCTCAAGAAGAGCAAAATTGCCACCGCCATGGGGGGCGGGCAGATGAGAGTGATTGCTACGCTGCCTGTGGGCTACAAGGAGAAGTTGCTGGTGGTCAAGGTGGGTGAGCAGCAGCTGCTGGTCGGCGTAACGCCGCAGCAGGTCAACTTTCTCTATCGGCTGGAGGAGCCGCTGGACGAACAGCAGCCGCAGGCATTTTCCCAGCAGCTGGGTAAGTTGATGGGCAAACATGAAAAAAACTAACGGCTTGTTGTGGCAAAGCGGATTGCTGGCCAGCCTGTTGATTTCGCTGCTTTGCGCCTGGCCTGCGTTGGCGCAGGACGGCATGTCGGCAGTGACCGTCAAGACCATGGGGGATGGCTCTCAGGAGTACAGCCTGACCCTGCAGGTGCTGGCGTTGATGACGGCACTTTCGTTCCTGCCGGCAATGGTCATCATGATGACCTCGTTTACCCGTATCATCATAGTGTTGGGTATCTTGCGTCAGGCGATCGGTCTGCAACAGAGCCCCTCCAATCAGGTGTTGATCGGCATAGCCCTGTTCATGTCGTTCTTCATCATGTCGCCTGTGCTGGATCGCATAAATGACGAGGCACTGCAGCCCTATCTGGCCGAAACCATTGAGGCCAAGGAGGCGCTGGAACGGGCTGAATTGCCCATCCACCAGTTCATGCTGGCCCAGACCCGGATCAAGGATCTCAATACTTTTATGGAGATCGCCAACGTGCAGGTGGAGAAGCCTGCCGATGTGCCGCTGCGGGTGCTGATCCCGGCCTTTGTCACCAGCGAACTGAAAACAGCCTTCCAGATTGGCTTTATGCTGTTCTTGCCGTTTCTGGTCATCGATCTGGTGGTCGCCAGTATCTTGATGGCGATGGGGATGATGATGCTCTCGCCGATGATCGTCTCGTTGCCTTTCAAACTGATGCTGTTTGTGATGGTGGATGGCTGGAACCTGATCCTGGGTTCGCTGGCCAACAGTTTCGGACTGGGTGCCGGTTAACCGGTCCCATGCAAGGAGCCCGAACATGAGTCCAGAAACCTTTGTCGATGTATTTCGTGAGGCGCTCTGGCTGGTCAATATCATGGTCAGCGCCGTGATCCTGCCCAGCCTTGCTATCGGGTTGGTGGTAGCCATCTTTCAGGCCGCCACCTCCATCAACGAACAGACCTTGAGCTTTCTGCCCCGTCTCATCGTGACCCTTTTGGCCCTAGGGATTGGTGCTCACTGGGGAATGCAGAGTCTGATGGACTTCTTCATCCTGATGGTCAATCAAATTCCCGAGGTGGTGGGGTGACCTATACCACCGCTCTGATCATGGAGTGGTTGTCGTCCATTCTCTGGCCACTGGCTAGAATAAGCAGCCTTTTCATGGTGATGGCGGTATTTGGCAGCCGGCTGGTCGCCGCTCGGATCAGGTTGGGGCTGGCGGTAGCCGTGACGTTTCTGGTTGCTCCTCTGCTCCCTCCCATGCCCCCAGTGGAGCTCTTCTCTGCCGGCAGTTTTCTGGTCTTGGGCCAGCAGCTGTTGATCGGTATTGCGCTGGGGTTGATGACCCAGTTTCTGATGGAAAGCTTCGTGATGGCGGGGCAGGTGATAGCCATGCAAACCAGTCTGGGTTTTGCCACCCTGGTGGATCCGATGAATGGCCAGTCGGCCCCTGTGGTCGGTCAGTTTTATCTGATGCTGGCGACTCTGGTATTTCTGGCGCTTGATGGTCATCTGGTGATGCTACGCCTGGTTATCCTCAGTTTTGAGACGCTACCCATCTCCGATAGCGGTCTGTCACTCTCTTCTATGCAAACCCTGAGCGCGTTCCTGGGGGTCATGTATCAGGCCTCGCTGGTGATGGCCCTCTCTGCCATCGTGGCGCTGTTGCTCATCAACTTCGCTTTTGGCGTGATGACCCGGGCAGCCCCCCAGCTCAATATTTTCAGTATCGGTTTTGCCGTCAGCATGATGTCGGGTTTGCTTATCCTCTGGCTTACGATCGGCGGGTTCCTCGGCCATTTCGACACCTTGTGGGAGCGGGTGCAGGAGGTCAGTTGCGAGCTGATTGACACCCAATGTTTCGGAGGTGTCAATGGCTGATACCGACCAGGAACGTACCGAACAACCCACGGGCAAACGACTGCAACAGGCCCGTGAAAAAGGGCAGATTGCACGTTCAAAGGAGCTGGGAACAGCCAGTGTGCTGTTGTCAGCCGTATTTGGCCTGCTGTTTATCAAGGGTTACCTGGCGAACGCCATGCTCAAGGTGGTGACCATGGGCTTCACGCTGAACAGAGAGCAGGCTTTCGATCCCAATGCCATGGTTGCCATGGTGCCGGCGCTGCTGGGGGAACTGGTGTTTCCGCTCGGATTGCTATTCGCTCTGGTCGCTATTGCAGCTTTTATCGGCAATATCCTGATGGGGGGGATGAACTTCTCCACTGAAGCAATGATGCCGAAATTCAGCAAGATGAGCCCCATCAGCGGGTTCAAGCGGATGTTTGGGGTGCAGTCGCTGATTGAGCTGGTCAAGTCCATCGCCAAGGTGGTGTTCATCACCCTGTTTGCCTGGTGGATGCTCTCCAGCCAGTTTGATCATCTGCTCAACCTCTCCATGGAGGGATTCCCCGGTGGGATTATAGATGCCCTCGACCTTTTTTTGTGGATGCTGATCATTCTTTGCTGTGCCCTGTTGCCTATTGTGGCCATCGATGTGCCGTTCCAAAAATGGAACCATATGCGTCAGCTCAAGATGACCAAGCAGGAGGTGAAGGACGAGTTCAAGGATAGCGAGGGTAAACCCGAGGTAAAGGGCAAGATCCGCCAGTTGCAGATGCAGATGGCGATGCGCCGGATGATGGGGGATGTACCCAAGGCTGATGTGGTGATCACCAACCCGACTCACTACTCGGTAGCGCTCAAGTATGATGCGGGCAAACCCGGTGCTGCGCCCAAGGTCTTGGCCAAGGGAACTGATGAAATTGCAATGAAGATCAGGGAGATAGCTAGAGAATACGAGATACCCATCATGCCGTCACCGGCCTTGACCCGGGCTATCTACCACTCTACCGAGTTGGGCCACGAGATCCCGGAAGGGTTGTTTGCGGCGGTTGCCCAGGTTCTGGCCTATGTCTTCCAGCTCAAGAAATTCCGCCGTGGCCAGGGGCGCCGTCCTCAGCCGCTGGCTAAAGATCTGCCCATTCCGACCGAATATCGCAAATGACAAAGTTCTGACGTTGTCAAAATAAATTCATTGCATTTCAATGTGTTGCATTGTTGGCTTAATGTTTGCTTTAATCTGGCACCAGCAGGTTGACATTGAGAAGAGCGATGGAATTCAAGGCAGTATTGGGCCAGTTAAAACAGTCTCGGGGAGTATTGAGCAAAGGCCTTGGTACCCCTCTGCTGGTATTGGCCGCGCTCGGCATGGTGGTGTTGCCCATCCCGCCACTGATGCTGGATGTGCTCTTCTCCTTCAACATTGCGCTCTCTATCGTGGTGCTGCTGGTATCCGTCTATACCCGGCGCCCCCTCGAATTTGCTGCTTTCCCGACCGTATTGCTGCTGGCCACCTTGCTGCGGCTGGCATTGAACGTAGCCTCGACCCGGGTGGTGTTGCTGGAAGGTCACAATGGCAGTGCAGCGGCAGGCCATGTGATCGAGGCATTCGGTAATGTGGTGATCGGCGGTAACTATGCAGTCGGCATCATCGTCTTTACTATCCTGATGATCATCAACTTTGTGGTTATCACCAAGGGGGCCGGGCGGATCGCGGAAGTGAGCGCCCGTTTTACTCTGGATGCGATGCCGGGCAAACAGATGGCCATCGATGCCGATTTGAATGCCGGCCTCATCAACCAGGAAGAGGCGAAGAAGCGTCGCCAGGATGTGACCCAGGAAGCGGACTTCTATGGCTCTATGGATGGTGCTTCCAAGTTCGTCAAAGGGGATGCCATTGCGGGCATCATGATCCTCTTCATCAACATCATCGGCGGCTTTATCATCGGGATGATGCAGCATCATCTTACCTTCAGGGAGTCTGCCGAGATCTATACCCTGCTGGCGATAGGTGACGGTCTGGTGGCGCAGATCCCCTCCCTGTTGCTCTCTATCGCCGCCGCCATCATAGTGACCCGTCAGAATACCGATCAGGATATGGGCACGGCGGTATTGGGCCAACTGTTCGACAATCCCAAGGCCTTGATCATCTCTGCCGGTATCCTGCTGATGATGGGACTGGTGCCGGGGATGCCGCACTTCGCCTTCCTGAGTCTGGGGGCGATCGCTGCCGCTGGAGCCTGGTGGCTGCTGCGCCGCGAGAAGCTGGCGGTAGCCAAAGCAGCCAGCGGCGAGTTGATGCCGACCAGTACTGACCAGCCATCGCATGAACAGAAAGAGTTGAGCTGGGACGATGTGATGCCGGTAGACATCATCGGGCTGGAAGTGGGTTACCAGCTAATCCCGCTGGTGGATCGCAATCAGGGGGGCGAACTGCTCAACCGGATCAAAGGGGTGCGCAAGAAACTCTCGCAAGAACTGGGCTTTCTGGTGCCTGCCGTCCACATCCGCGACAACTTGGATCTGGCACCAAATCAATATCGCATTACCTTGATGGGAGTCAGTACCGGCGAGGCCAGCGTCTACCATGATAAAGAGATGGCCATCAACCCGGGGCAGGTATTCGGCCAAATTCAGGGGATTGCTACCCGGGATCCCGCGTTTGGACTTGAAGCAGTGTGGGTAGCCAAGGAGCAGGTGTCACAGGCGCAGACCCTGGGGTATACAGTGGTGGATACTGCGACCGTAGTTGCCACCCATTTGAGTCAGATCTTGACCAACCATGCCTCACTGTTGCTCGGCCATGACGAGGTACAACAACTGCTCGACATGATTGGCAAACACCAGAGCAAGTTGGTCGAAGGGTTGGTACCGGAAGTGATCAGCATGGGTAACCTTGTGAAGGTATTGCAGAATTTGCTCAATGAAGGGGTGCCAATCCGCGATATGCGCACTATCCTGCAGACCCTGGTTGAATACGCGCCGCGCAGTCCGGATCCGGAAGTGCTCACCGCGGCTTGCCGGATTGCCCTGCGTCGTCTGATTGTGCAGGAGATTGCCGGCCCAGACCCAGAGCTACCGGTGATAACATTGGCACCTGAATTGGAACGTATATTGCATCAATCCCTGCAGGCGGGTGGAGGTGATGGTGCCGGTATTGAGCCGGGTCTGGCGGAGCGAATGCAGCGCTCGCTGGTGGAAGCCACTCAACGACAAGAATTGGAAGGCCAACCGGCCGTGCTTCTGACATCGGGGATCTTGCGCAATACCCTGGCAAAATTTGTCAAGAATGCCATTCCTGGGTTGCGTGTTCTGTCTTATCAGGAAGTGCCCGACGACAAGCAGATCCGCATCGTCAGTGCGGTAGGGCAGAACTAGTTAGCGGAGACGATGGGTGAAGATTAAGCGGTTTTTTGCCAAGGACATGCGAACGGCTCTGGCCGAGGTCAAGGAGACGCTCGGGCCTGACGCTGTCATCATGTCCAACAAGAAGGTCACCGGAGGGGTAGAGATAGTCGCCGCAGTCGATTATCAATCCCAGGTTCCGGGGCCCAAAGATGCGCCGGTTCGCCGTCAGCTGAACGATGAGAGTGTCAATATTTCGTCTGCTGCTCGGCAGATGACCCGCCCCGAGCCCACAAAGGTTCAGGAACAGAACGAACATTATGCCGATACCCTGGCAGCCTTGCTGGCGCGCCAGCAGAAGCTCAAGCCGGGCAATGGGGCGCCAATGGGCAATACCCAATCGGCCGGTCTGGCCGCTGCCAATGCAGCGCCCAGAACATTGGCCGAGCAGGGGCAATGGGGCGCCGCCCCGGAACCTGTCAAGCCCAAAGCCCGGGTTGCCTCCGCCCAGCGTTCTTCTCAACCTGCTCAGCGGGATCAGGAGATGGAGGGGATGCGCAAGGAGATGGCCAGTATCCGCAAATTGCTGGAGCACCAGATCTCCGGTCTGATGTGGCAGGAAGTTGAGCGACGTGAGCCGATGCGGGCTCTGCTGATCAAGGAGCTCAAAAAGATGGGCTTTGACGATGCGTTTGCCGATCAACTGGCGGGGCTGATCCCTGAAGACATGCCCATCCATCAGGCGATGGCCCAGTTGGCGGAAGTGTTGACGGCTCAGCTCAAGATCAGCGAGGACGAGATTTTACGTCAGGGGGGCGCCGTTGCCCTGCTGGGGCCGACCGGGGTGGGCAAGACCACCACCATCGCCAAATTAGCCGCCCGTTTTGCCATGAAGTATGGTGCCGAGCAGGTGGCCCTTATCACCACTGACAACTACCGGATCGGTGCTCATGAGCAATTACAGACTTATGGCCGGATCATGGGCTGTCCGGTACGTCAGGTGCGTGATGCCGAAGAGCTGGCCAATGCCCTCTATCAGTTCCGCCACCGTCGGCTGGTATTGATCGATACGGCAGGCGTGGGGCAGCGGGATATCCGGCTGACCGAGCAGCTCGATACCCTGGTCAAGAATGCCAAGGTGAGGATCCGCAGCTATCTGGTGATGTCGGCAACCTCCCAGCGTCGGGTAATGCAGGAAGCGGTTGACCATTTCCGGCGCATTCCCTTGAGCGGCTGCATACTTACAAAGTTGGATGAGAGTCTGAATCTGGGCGAAGTAATTAACGTGTGTATCCAGAATGCCTTGCCTATCAGTTACATCACGGATGGGCAGCGGGTTCCGGAAGATATTCAGGTTGCCAATGCGGCGCAGCTTGTCGGCGCGGCCATGGGCTCGCTGGAGCGAGAAACAGAAGAGCCCTATTTCTGGGGCACAGGCTTTGGCGAGGCCGAAGATTCGGAGTTTTATGAGTAACATGTATATGGATCAGGCGAGTGGTCTGCGCAAAATGCGTCAAAACAATCGAGTAAAAGTGATCGCCGTTTCCGGTGGTAAAGGTGGCGTGGGCAAGACCAACGTGACCCTGAACGTGGCCGGAGCCATGGCGGCCCAAGGCAAACGGGTAATGGTGCTGGATGCTGACCTTGGTCTGGCCAACGTCGACGTCATGCTGGGGCTGCGGGTTCATCGCAATCTCTCTCACGTGCTGGCAGGTGAGTGCACTATCGACGACATTATCGTTGAGGGACCGTATGGCATGATGATTGTGCCTGCAACCTCGGGGACCCAGTCCATGGTCGAGCTTTCACCGGTACAACATGCCGGACTGATCCGCGCCTTCAGCGAGATGAAGACCCAGGTCGATATTCTGATGGTGGATACGGCGGCGGGGATCTCGGACATGGTGTTGAGTTTCACCCGTGCTGCGCAGGACATCATGGTGGTGGTGTGTGACGAGCCGACTTCCATTACCGATGCCTATGCCCTCATCAAGATCCTCTCCAAAGAGCACGGTGTATTTCGCTTCAAGGTAGTGGCAAATATGGTGCGCAGCCTGCGTGAAGGGCAGGAGCTTTTTGCCAAGCTGACCCGGGTAACCGATCGTTTCCTCGATACGTCACTGGAACTGGTTGCCTGCGTGCCTTATGACACCAATCTGCGTGCCGCCGTGCGCAAGCAGAAACTGATTGTCGAGGCGTTTCCCAAGTCGCCGGCGGCTTTGGCTTTCCGCGCATTGGCCAACAAAGCAGCTAGCTGGCCGGTACCAAACCAGCCTGGCGGTCATCTGGAGTTTTTCCTGGAGAATCTGTTGCAGACTCAGGCCACCACACAGGAAGGTTCCCGTGAATAAAGCCCAAGCGTACTTGCGTCATCAGGATTCCTATCTGCTGGTAGAGCGCCATGCTCCACTGGTCAAGCGGATAGCCCAGCATTTGCTGGCTCGCCTGCCAAGCAGTGTCTTGCTGGATGACCTGATACAGGCAGGTATGATTGGGCTGCTCGAAGCGTCACGGAACTTTGATGGTAGCAAGGGAGCCAGTTTCGAGACCTATGCCGGGATCCGTATCCGTGGTGCCATGCTGGATGAGATCCGGCGTGGTGATTGGGTGCCCCGTTCCGTGCATCGAAACAGCAGAGCGATTGCCGAAGCGATCGAAAATGTGGAGCAAGCCAATGGACGGGATGCTCGCGACGCGGAAGTCGCAGCGCAAATGGGGGTCTCTCTCGCTGATTATCATGTCATGCTGCAGGATGTCTCCTGTGGCAAGATCATCGGTATCGAGGATCTGGGGGTCAGTGAGGATGTGATCGGTAACCCTGATGAAGCTCCGTCAGGCTCGGGGTTTGATGAACTGGCCACAGAACGATTTCAAATTCAACTGTCGGAGCAAATTGGTCGCTTACCGGAGAGAGAAGCCCTGGTTCTCTCTCTTTACTACGATGAAGAGCTGAATTTACGTGAAATTGGCGAGGTTTTGAATGTGAGTGAGTCGCGCGTGAGTCAGATACATAGTCAGGCAATGCACAGACTACGCGCTCGTTTGAGAGATTGGCATCTATAAGTGTTTGTACTGGCTACACTGAGATGAAACTCTAAGGCATAATCCGCATGACACAACCCGTTTTTAGCATCATGTAAGTGAGCCACTGAGGTGGCTATTGAGGAGGGAATTTTGGACAAGAACATGAAAATCCTCATTGTTGACGATTTTTCAACGATGCGCCGGATTATCAAGAACTTGCTTCGCGACCTTGGGTTCAACAATACCCATGAAGCGGATGACGGCAACACAGCATTGCCGATGCTGAAAAATGGTGATTTCCAGTTTGTGGTTACCGACTGGAACATGCCAGGCATGCAAGGTATCGACCTGCTGAAAGCCATTCGTGTCGATGAAAAGCTCAAGCATCTGCCGGTACTGATGGTGACGGCAGAAGCCAAACGCGAGCAGATCATCGAAGCCGCGCAAGCCGGCGTTAACGGTTATATCGTCAAGCCTTTCACTGCAGCAACGCTCAAAGAAAAACTCGACAAAATTTTTGAACGCCTTGGCTAAGGAGCAGCAGGGATGATGGCCAAAACGAAAGCAATGATTTCGCTCGACCAGGCAAGGATGCTTGTTGCTCATCTGGAGCAAGGTGAATTCGAGCTGGCCGATGAACTGCTTGCCAATGTATGTGCCCCCAACGCAGCCGATCTGTTTGAAAAAGTTGGTCAGCTGACCCGACAACTGCATAACTCACTTCAAGAATTTCGTCTCGACCCCCGAATTCCCGATTTGGCCACCCATGACATTCCCGATGCGAGGGAGCGCCTCAATTACGTCATAGATATGACCGACAAGGCTGCTAATCGCACCATGGATGCGGTAGAGGCCAGTCTGCCAATAGCGGATCGCCTGAATGATAATATCCAGCTGGTGATGCCCAACTGGAATGCACTGATGTCCAGAGATATGAGCGTGGGGCAGTTTAAGTCCTTATGCCATCAACTTGATGATTTCATTAAGGCTTCTGAGTCAGATGCCGATAAGTTACGACAACTGCTGACAGAAATTCTGATGGCACAAGACTTTCAGGATTTGACAGGCCAGATGATCCGCAAGGTCATAAAACTGGTTCAGGAAGTTGAAACAAAATTAATAGAAATGCTGACTATGTTTGGTGAGGCTGCAGCTGAGCATTCAACTCGTACTCTCCCTGTGAATGGGATTGAAGCCGAAGGCCCAATCATGAATCCAGAGGCGCGTGCCGATGTAGTCAATGGTCAGGATGATGTGGACGATCTGCTGTCTAGCTTGGGATTCTAATGGAGTGACGCATGGCCTTCGAAGTTGATGAAGACATACTGCAAGACTTTCTGGTCGAAGCATCCGAAATATTGGAACAGTTGTCTGAGCAACTGGTCGACTTGGAAAAGCGGCCTGATGACAAGAATCTGTTAAATGCCATCTTTCGCGGTTTCCATACAGTAAAAGGTGGTGCCGGTTTCCTGTCTTTGGGGGAGTTGGTTGACGTATGCCACGGCGCTGAAAACGTATTTGATATCTTGCGTAATGGCAAGCGAACCGTGACTGCCGAACTGATGGACGTGATCCTGCAAGCGCTGGACGCCATAAACGTCATGTTCGCCCAAGTACAAAACCGTGAAGCGCCAAGTCCTGCGTCTGATGATCTGCTCCATGACCTCCACGAGTTGTGCAAGCCTGAAGGAGAAGAGCAACTCCGAACCGCGACAAGTGGCGCTATTGCCATGGAGCAGGAGGCTGTCACTCCTGTTGTTGAGGTTGTCTCCGACCCCGAGGTTGTTGAACCGATAAACCAGGCCAGCGATCCTGCTCCTGTTAACGGGGGCGGATCCATAGACGAGATTTCAGCTGATGAATTCGAGCGTCTGCTGGATGAGCTGCATGGCGTGGGGGGCACACCAACCAAGAGTGCGGCAGGAGCGACTGTTGCTGGCGAATCTGGCGATATAACCGATGATGAGTTTGAGGCCTTGCTGGATCAACTCCATGGTCAGGGACAGCACATGGGGGCGCCAGAGGTGAATCCTCTGAAGTCGGTGCAAAAAGAGGTGGACGAGCTTATCGATGATGATGAGTTTGAACGCCTGCTTGATGAATTGCATGGTCGTGGCCAAGGTCCTCAGAGTAGTATGGCACCTGCCGCACCTGCCGCACCTGCCGCACCTGCCGCACCTGCCGCACCTGCCGCACCTGCCGCGCCTGCCGCGGTGACTGCGCCCAAACCGACAACACCTGTAGCCAAACCTGTACAGGCTGACCCCGCAAAACCTGCCGAAGCAGCCAAGGCATCAGCGCCTGCCGCCAAGGCTACGCCAGCTCCTGCCGAAAACAGTGCAGTGCAAAGCGATACGACGGTGCGGGTGGATACCAAGACCCTTGATGTCATTATGAACATGGTAGGTGAGTTGGTACTGGTTCGTAACCGGCTGGTGAGTCTGGGTATTGCCAGTAATGATGAAGAGATGTCAAAGGCGGTTGCCAATCTGGATGTGGTAACGGCTGACCTGCAAGGTGCGGTGATGAAAACCCGCATGCAGCCAATCAAGAAGGTATTTGGTCGTTTCCCGCGCGTGGTGCGTGATCTGGCCAGAACCCTCAAAAAAGAGATTGAGCTGGTGATGGTTGGGGAAGAGACCGACCTCGACAAAAACCTGGTGGAGGCGCTCGCCGATCCTCTTGTTCACCTTGTTCGCAACTCCTGCGATCACGGGGTCGAAATGCCGGATGTGCGAGAGAAAGCGGGCAAGCCGCGGCAAGGGACGATCACCCTTAGCGCCTCCCAGCAAGGCGATCATATCCTGCTTTGCATTGAGGATGATGGCGCCGGGATGGACCCGGAAAAACTCAAGTCTATTGCGATCAGCCGCGGTGTGCTGGATGCAGATACTGCCGCGCGCATGAGTGATAACGATGCCTATAACCTGATCTTTGCCCCCGGATTTTCGACCAAGTCCGAGATCTCCGATATCTCTGGCCGTGGTGTCGGAATGGATGTGGTCAAAACCAGTATTGTCAGCCTCAATGGGTCAGTGCACATCGATTCTACCTGGGGTAAAGGCACCCGTCTCGAAATCAAGGTTCCGTTGACGCTAGCCATTCTGCCGACCCTGATGGTTGAAGTGGGTGAGCAGACCTTCGCGCTTCCCCTTGGTTGTGTGAACGAGATTTTCCATCTGGATCTGAAGAAGGCCAATATGGTCGATGGTCAGCTCACCATCATTGTGCGTGATAAGGCGATTCCCCTCTTTTATCTACACAAGTGGTTGATCCGTGGTACCAACAAGCGCTCACGTCAGGATACCGGGCATGTGGTGATCGTGCAGATTGGCACTCAGCAAATCGGGTTTGTGGTCGACAGCTTGATTGGTCAAGAAGAGGTGGTGATCAAGCCGCTCGATAATCTGCTGCAAGGCACCCCTGGCATGGCCGGGGCGACCATTACCAGTGATGGTGGAATTGCCCTTATTCTGGATGTGCCGAGTCTGCTCAAAGCATATGCGCGTAGACATTAATCGCTCAGGCCCAAGGAGTTAGAAAAACAACAATGGCAGTCAAGGTATTAGTTGTCGACGATTCGAGCTTCTTTCGCCGTCGGGTGAGCGAGATCATCAATCAGGATCCCATGCTGACGGTGATTGATACGGCCCAGAATGGACGTGAGGCGGTGGACAAGGCCATGTCGCTGCGCCCTGATGTGATCACCATGGACATCGAGATGCCCGTGATGGATGGTATCAGTGCAGTGCGGGAGATAATGGCCAAGTGCCCAACTCCCATTCTGATGTTCTCCTCACTGACTCATGAAGGCGCCAAGGCAACGCTGGATGCACTGGACGCCGGTGCTCTTGACTTCTTGCCCAAAAAATTTGAAGACATTGCCAGAGACAAGGACGAGGCGGTCAGACTGTTGCAACAACGGGTGAAGGAGATTTCCCGCAAGCGCTTCCTGATGACATCCGCTGCTCGCCCCAAAGCATCTGAACCGGTTCGTCCGCTAGGTAGCACAGCCGCCAGAGCTCCTGAGCGTCAGTCTGAGCTGCAACGCACTGTACCAAGTGCCTCATTCAAGCGAAGTGGCAAGAGTTATCAGTTGGTGGCGATCGGGACTTCTACCGGCGGCCCGGTAGCCTTGCAAAATGTGCTGACCAAGTTGCCGGGGGATTTTCCTCACCCAATCTTGCTTATCCAGCATATGCCAGCCACCTTCACCGCAGCTTTTGCTGCCCGTCTGAACGGATTATGCCAGATAGGTGTCAAGGAGGCCGAGGATGGAGACGTCCTCAAACCGGGCCATGCCTACCTGGCTCCCGGTGGCAAGCAGATGCTGTTGGAGGGTCGTGGTGCAGGCGCCCGTATTCGCATCGTTGATGGCAACGACAAGGTAAATTACAAGCCTTGCGTGGACATTACCTTTGCCTCTGCGGCCAAGACCTATGCCGACAAGGTATTGGCGATTGTGCTAACCGGTATGGGGGCTGATGGCCGTGATGGTGCCAGACTGCTGAAAGAGCAGGGCTCTACAATCTGGGCTCAGGATGAGGCTTCCTGCGTGGTATATGGCATGCCTCAAGCGGTTGCAAAGGCAGGTATTGCCAGTGAATCACTTCCTCTGGACAAGGTGGCCCAGCGTATTCTGGTTGAGTTGGGGCGCTAATCATGGGCTTGCTCGGTCTGCTCCTCGCACTGGGGGCTATTGCTATTGCCCAGCTGTGGCATGGTGGCTCCCTGTTGACGTTGTTGGACGGGCCTGCTTTTCTCATTGTTCTTGGCGGTACAGTTGGTGCCGTTACATTGCAGACCCCTGCCAAGTTTGTTTTGCTGGCATTGCGCCAGTGTCTATGGATTTTCAATCCGCCACGGCAGGATCTCTCTGCCCAGGCTGAACGGCTACAATCCTGGGCTGCCTTTGCACGCCAGCAGGGGCTGCTGGCCCTCGAAAATCAGGCTGAGCAGGAGGAGGACCATTTTACCCGCCAAGGGTTGAACATGATTGTCGATGGTGTCTCCACGGAGGATATTCGCATGTTGCTCGAAGCCGATATCGATATCGAGCAGGAGCGTAATGAACATGCGGCCCGGGTGTTCGAAGCCATGGGGGGATATAGTCCGACTATCGGGATTATCGGCGCTGTCTTGGGCCTTATCCAGGCCATGTTTCATCTTGAAGAGCCATCTGCTCTGGGGGCTGGCATCGCAGTGGCATTTGTGGCAACCATCTATGGTGTCGGGTTTGCCAACCTGATCTATCTACCGATAGCCAACCGGTTGCGAGCGTTTCACTATCACTATGCACTGTTTCAGGAGATGACCCTGGAAGGGCTGTTAGCCATTGCCCATGGTGAGAATGGTTTACAGGTTGAACGTCGGCTCAGGGCCTATTTGAAAGGAGAGTAGCCATGCGCAAGCGCTATCGTTTGCACTTGCAGGGGCGTGAACACCTTGACCGCTGGCTGGTCTCCTATGCCGATTACATGACGCTGATATTTGCTCTGTTTGTGGTGCTCTACTCTGTTGCGCTGGTGAACAAGGACAAATATCGTGCGGTGATAGATGGCATGAGTCAGGCGTTCAGTGTCATGCAGTCTCGCAGTGATGGTCTGCTGGAGGGGCAGGGCAATTCACTGTTGGAGAATGCTGTTTCTGCCTCCCCCTCGTTGCTGGAAAGCGCAACGTCCCCCTCTCCTTCACTTGCCCCCATTTCTGGTGTCCCTGTGCTGCAAGATGGCACGACACTTGCCAAACTTGATATGCAGTTGCAAGAGAGCATGGGGTCACTGGTGGATGCCGGGATAGTCAAAATGACGCAAGACGAGAACTGGCTGACTGTGGAACTCAGTTCAGGTCTGCTGTTTGGCAGTGGTAGCGCCTTTATGGGACCGAATGCTGCACCGGTAATCAATACTCTTTCAAGTATTCTCAAACCGGTCGATAACTATGTAAGGGTTCGGGGATATACAGATAACCAACAGATAAATAATGAAATTTATCGTTCTAATTGGGCGCTTTCTGCTGCGAGGGCCGAAGCGGTGCTCAATGGCTTGATTGCTGATGGCATCGCACCCCAGCGTCTGGCATTTGAGGCATATGGCGAGTTTTCCCCTTTTGCCGATAACAGCACCGAGCAAGGCCGGCTGCAAAATCGCAAGGTTGTGGTCGCAATCTCCAAATTCGCCTGGGTGCCGCCAGCTCCTGTGTCGGTAAAGCCCCCGGTGGTTGCCGAGCCGGTTCCTGCGGTGCAGCAGGCGGTGGATGCTGGAGAGATAAAGGTTATCTCTTTGCCCGGTGGCGGCATACGTATAACAACAAGGCAGGATTGATACAGTGATTGTTTGGACGGTTGCCAACCAGAAAGGTGGTGTGGGTAAAACCACCACAGTGGTCTCGCTTGCCGGGATCCTGGCCCAGCGTGGTCAGCGAGTGCTGTTGATTGACACCGACCCTCACGCCTCGCTGACTGCATATCTTGATTTTGATTCAGATCGTCTGGATGGAACCCTCTATGAGTTGTTTCAAGCTGTCAAACCGACAGCCGAGCTTGTCAATAAACTGACGCTTAAGACCAAGTTCGAGAATATCAATTTACTACCCGCATCTATTACCCTGGCGACTCTTGATCGGGTAATGGGAAATCGTGAGGGAATGGGGCTGGTGCTGAAGCGGGCGCTGCTGCGCATTCAGGATCAATATGATTATGTGCTGATCGACTGCCCGCCTGTGCTTGGGGTGATGATGGTCAATGCGCTGGCTGCCTGCGATCGTATTCTTGTGCCGGTTCAGACCGAGTTTCTCGCTCTCAAAGGGTTGGAGCGGATGATGAAGACATTCGAGATCATGCAGCGTTCCAAGCGTGACAAGTTCCGTTATACCGTGATCCCGACTATGTTCGACAAGCGTACCCGGGCCTCACTGATGACCTTGAAATCGATCAAGGATCAATATGGTGAATCGGTGTGGAATGCGGTGATCCCTATTGATACCAAGTTTCGGGATGCCAGCTTGTTGCACATCCCTCCATCCATTTATTCCCCCGGGAGTCGTGGTACCTATGCCTATGAGACGCTGCTCAACCATCTTGATGCCCTTGAACGGCAACGGGTTCATGAGGTGACGGCATGAGAGATACCATTCAAGTACGGGCAATGGATGACTATTTCCACTCCCTGCTGCTCGATGAGCCGCTGGTCATGGATGAGGTGGAAGACGTTCAATCCGCCCCTGTTTTACAGTTGCAACGTCAGCCCCAGAGTGTCCCCGAGGTGGTCGCTGCACCTTATTTGGAAAGCGATCCACGGCTTGCCCAGCTCGGTGAGCTATTGGCTCAGGTGGGACAAGTTCAGTTTGAAAATGATGCCTTCACTCAGGAGGTGACACTGACGGCCCCATTGGAGATTGTGGCCGAGGAGTCATTGTTGCCGGTTGAGCCTGAATGGCCTGAGGAGGTGCTGCTGCCCGAAGTTGCAGAGCCCCACACCACCATCTTGACTGAAACTGCGTTGGAGGTTGCTCCGGTAGAAGCAACTGAACCTGTCACTTGGGAGAATATCGATACCGGTAAAGAGTTTCAGGCCCTCTTTTTTGAAGTCGCGGGCGTGACGTTTGCGGTGCCGTTGACCGAGCTTGGTGGTATTCACCAGCTGGGCGAGATCACCTCCCTGTTTGGCCAGCCGGGCTGGTACAAGGGGATCATGACCTCCCGCGAGCAGAAGATGAATGTGGTCGATACCGCCCAGTGGGTCATGCCGGGTCAGCATCTCGAGATGGATGATTACAAGTATCTGATTATGCTGGGTGAATCCCCTTGGGGGCTGGCTTGTCATCATCTCAAAGGGACTGAATTGTTACACCGTGACCAGGTTAAATGGCGCCATCAGGAGGGCAAGCGCCCTTGGTTGGCGGGCATGGTCAAAGAAAAAATGTGTGCCCTGTTACACGTTCGTGAACTGCTCTTGTTGCTGGAGCGTGGGGTTAACATAGAAGGTCGCTGATAACTTCTGCAATCGAGCTGTTTTATTGCTAGTTTTAGCAGTAGACGTTTTCATAAAAGGAATAAAAACATGACAGAAAAGCGCAATATCGCACAGAATCTGGCCGAAGATGAAGTGCTGCAATGGGTAACCTTCCAGCTGGAAAACGAAACCTACGGCATCAATGTGATGCAGGTTCAGGAGGTGTTGCGCTACACCGAAATTGCACCGGTGCCGGGGGCGCCTGAGTACGTACTGGGGATCATCAACCTGCGTGGCAATGTGGTGACTGTCATCGATACCCGTTCCCGTTTCGGTCTGCCTTCCGGTGATGTGAGCGAAAATTCCCGTATTGTTATCATCGAGGCCGAGAAGCAGGTGATTGGCATCATGGTCGACAGCGTGGCAGAAGTGGTATATCTGAAATCTTCCGAAATCGATGCTGCTCCAGCTGTAGGTACCGAAGAGAGCGCCAAGTTTATTCAGGGGGTGAGCAACCGCGATGGGCAACTGCTGATCCTGGTTGACTTGAACAAGCTGCTCTCCGATGAAGAGTGGGAAGATATCGGTTCCCTCTGATAAGTAAGGTGATGTTTTGATAATCGAGATGGTTGCCTTGGGGATGTCCCTGATTGCCTTGGCGTTTGCCTCTTATATCTGGTTCAAGAGCAAGCGTAGCAAGCAGGAGTCCGAGGCTAGTGTGGCAACGCTGCAAGGTCAGTTGGAAAGCTTGCGCAAGCAGATGATGGAGCTTCATACCGGCGCCATCGGCATGGGACAGCGGTTACAGTCGGTAGAAGGGGCGATGCAGCAGGTCAATGAACGCCAGCAAGAATTGACCATGCAGGATCCCGAGCGACGGCTTTACAGTCGAGCGGCCAAGATGGTCGAACTGGGCGCCGACCTTGATGAGGTCATGAGTGAGTGTGAGTTGCCAAAGGCAGAAGCCGAGCTCTTGATATCGTTGCGAAAAGGCCGCTCTTGATGATTCAGGAAGGCAACTTGCCTTCCTGAATTTTTTCTGTTGCATGTATGGCGCTCTTTCATGGAGCGCCATGTACAGTGATCGAGAAGAATAGTTATTTGCTAATACTGGTTTGTTATGAGGTTTCCAGTTTGATCTATTTGGATGCCTTTGATTGTCATCATTTTCCACGCCTATTTTTCCTTGTGCGCGATCTTCTCCACAAAAACAGTGGATGAAGGGCATCTTGGAAAAGACGTATTCCAATACTGTGTTAAGATGCAAGCCGCTTCATTTTCTCTGAAAAAATCTCCATGCTGCTTCAAGTTAACAATCTGAGCTGCGTGCGTGAAGATCGCACTCTGTTTGAACATCTCTCCTTTGCGGTAGTTCCCGGTGATCTGGTGCAAATTGAAGGTCCCAACGGGGTTGGCAAGACCAGCCTGCTGCGTCTGCTGACTGGCCTGTCTCAGCCGTTTTCCGGTGAAGTGTGCTGGAATGGTGAAAATATTCGCCATTGCCGTGATGAGTACCATGCCAATCTGCTCTATCTCGGTCATCAGCCCGGGGTCAAAGCTGCCTTGACTCCGCTCGAAAATCTCGCCTTTTACCAGAAGCTGCATCATGTATCCCGGCAGACAGTGGATTTGTGGCAGGTGCTTGCCCAGGTTGGGTTGGCCGGTTTTGAAGAGAACCCGACCGGACAGCTCTCGGCAGGTCAACAGCGTCGGGTGGCTCTGGCCAGGCTCTGGCTCAGTGACAAACCGGCTCTCTGGATCCTGGATGAGCCTTTTACCGCCATTGATAAGCAGGGGGTCAAGGTGCTGGAGAGGTTGTTTCTGGCTCATGCCGAGCGGGGGGGGATGGTGATCCTCACCACTCATCAGGATATGACGCTGATGCAGGGTCGACTGAAAACACTCTCGCTTACGCCCTTGCTGCAGGAGTAGTTTCGATGTTGCGTGCCGTCATGTATTTGATCCACCGCGAGTTATTGATGGCCCTGCGCCAGCGTGCAGATATTCTTAACCCGCTCTGGTTTTTCCTTATTGTCATCACCCTGTTCCCACTCGGTATCGGCCCTGAGCCCAAGTTGTTGGCTCGCATTGCTCCCGGCATCATCTGGGTGGCAGCCTTGCTGGCGGCCATGCTGTCGCTGGAGCGACTGTTTCGCGACGACTTTGGCGACGGTTCGTTGGAGCAGATCATGTTGATGCCCCATTCACTCGGGTTGCTGGCGCTGGCCAAAGTGATTGCTCACTGGTTACTGACTGGATTGCCGCTGCTGCTGATTTCGCCCTTGCTGGCAATTTTGCTATCGCTGGATATGAACAGTTATCTGGCGGTAGTCGCCACTCTGGCTCTCGGCACACCGGTGCTGAGCCTGCTCGGTGCAGTCGGGGTTGCCCTGACGGTCGGGTTGCGCAAGGGCGGAGTGCTGCTCAGTCTGCTTATCCTGCCGCTCTATATTCCGGTACTGATTTTTGCCACCTCTGCAATTGATGCGGCGGGGATGGGCTTGCCCTATGGCGGACAGCTTGCCATTCTGGCCGCCATGCTGGTTGGTGCCCTGACGCTGACGCCGTTGGCCGTTTCGGCCGCATTGAGGGTCAGTCTTAACTGATGATCTATTGGTAGAACGCAACATGGTTTCGCATGGGGCATTCTTTTCCAGAAATAAAGTTGCGATGGATCAAGCGGATTGCCGCTTATTGCTTTCGAGGTATTTGATGTTATCCCGAGGTCAGTATGTTAGGCCTCGCCAAACAATTAATAACAAAAAGGTTTGTGAGTTATGTGGAAATGGTTGCACCCTTACGCTAAACCCGAACGGGCCTATCGGCTGGCTGGGACCCTGTTGCCCTGGTTTGCTGTGATAAGTCTGCTATCGTTCATCATCGGCACTGTCTGGGGACTGGCTTTTGCACCCGCCGATTATCAGCAGGGTGACTCCTTCCGGATCATCTATATCCATGTTCCTTCCGCCATTCTTTCGATGGGGGCCTACTCCACCATGGCAGTTGCCGCCTTTATCGGGCTGGTATGGCAACTGCGGATGGCGGACATGACGGTGGCGGCTATCGCACCTGTCGGCGCTGTGTTCACTTTTATTGCACTGTTTACCGGTGCCGCCTGGGGCAAGCCCATGTGGGGAACCTGGTGGGTGTGGGATGCACGGCTCACCTCTGAGCTGATCCTGCTGTTTCTCTATCTCGGCGTGATTGCCCTCTACAACGCCTTCAGTGACAAGGTGGTTGCTGGCCGTGCTGCCGGCATTCTGGCACTGGTGGGGGTGATCAACCTCCCCATCATTCACTACTCGGTGGAGTGGTGGAACACCTTGCACCAGGGGGCCACTATCACCAAGTTTGACAAACCCTCCATCTCTCCCGAGATGCTTTGGCCACTGCTCATCATGATCTTGGCGTTTGTTGCCTTTCTCGGGGCCCTTACCCTGATGCGTTTTCGAAACGAGCTCTTGATGCGGGAGTGGCATCGTCCCTGGGTTCAAGAGATTGCCGAACAGGAGAAGTAAGCATGCACTTTGCCTCATTCAGTGACTTTTTGGCGATGGGCGGTTACGCCTTCTACGTCTGGCTCTCCTTCGGTCTGACCCTGCTCTGTCTGGTCGGTATCATCATTTCTACCCGCATGAAAACCCGTCGTCTGTTTAATGAGTTACGCAGCAAGCAGGCACGCGAGAGCCGTCGCAAGGCGGCCCGGCAGATGGAGAACACCCTATGAACCCGAGACGCAAAAAACGCCTCACCATCATTCTGGCCATCACCCTGGGCCTCGCCACCGTGAGCGGCCTAGTGCTTTACGCCCTCAGTCAGAATATCGACCTCTTCTATACCCCGAGCGAGCTGGTGGAAGGGAAGGGGCCGGACAAGATCAAACCGGAAGAGGGGCAGCGCCTGCGCATTGGTGGTCTGGTGGTCCCCGGCACTGTCAAGCGCGATCCGAACAGCCTCAAGGTTAGCTTCAACCTGATCGACAATGGTGGTCATCAGGTGATGGTGCAATTTGATGGCATCCTGCCGGATCTGTTCCGCGAGGGGCAGGGGATTGTGGCGCAAGGAACTCTCAAGGATGCCACCACGGTCGAAGCGTTCGAGGTACTGGCCAAACACGATGAAAACTACATGCCGCCAGAAGTGGCCGATGCCACCAGTGGCATGCACTTCAAACCTGAATACACCGATGCGCAGTTGAAGGGGAATAAGCCATGATCCCGGAATTAGGACAGTTTGCGCTGATCCTGGCCTTTGCCACCTCCCTGTTGCTGGGTAGCTATCCGCTGCTTGGCGCAAGTCGGGGGCGTCTTGGCATGATGTCGGCGGCTCGTCCGCTCGCCTATGCCCAGTTTTTGTTGCTGCTGCTGTCGTTTCTCTGCCTGACCTGGGCCTTTATCGATAACGACTTTACCGTGCAGTATGTGGCCACTAACTCCAACAGCTTGCTGCCGCTCGCCTATCGTATCTCGGCGGTGTGGGGGGCCCACGAAGGTTCCCTGCTGCTGTGGGTACTGACCCTAGGTGGCTGGACTGCGGCGGTAGCCATGTTCAGCCGCCGTCTGCCGCTCGATGCGGTGGCGCGGGTGCTCGGCGTGTTGGGGCTGATCTCGGTCGGTTTCACCGCCTTCGTGCTGTTCACCTCTGATCCCTTCACCCGCACCTTGCCCTATTTTCCGGTCGATGGCCGTGACCTCAATCCGCTGCTGCAGGATCCGGGTCTCATCTTCCATCCGCCGATGCTCTACATGGGTTATGTAGGATTCTCGGTGGCATTTGCCTTCGCCATAGCCTCATTGATGACCGGTCGTCTTGATGCAACCTGGGCCCGCTGGTCGCGCCCCTGGACCATGGCGGCCTGGGTATTCCTGACCCTCGGCATAGTGCTGGGCTCCTGGTGGGCCTACTACGAGCTCGGTTGGGGCGGCTGGTGGTTCTGGGATCCGGTAGAAAATGCCTCCTTCATGCCCTGGTTGGCGGGTACCGCTCTGCTGCATTCGCTGGCGGTGAGCGAGAAGCGCGCCACCTTCAAGGCGTGGACCGTGCTGCTGGCCCTTTCGGCCTTCTCGCTGAGCCTGCTCGGTACCTTCCTAGTGCGCTCCGGCGTGCTGGTGTCGGTGCATGCGTTTGCCTCCGACCCGACCCGCGGCCTGTTTATTCTCGGCTTCCTGCTGGCGGTGATCGGTTCATCCTTGCTGCTGTTTGCCTTTAAAGGTTCGCAGGTGAAAAGCCACGGCAAGCATGAGCTGTGGAGTCGCGAAACCCTGCTGCTTTGTAACAACATCATGCTGGTGGCTGGCCTGCTGACTGTGCTGCTTGGCACCTTGCTGCCGCTGGTGCACAAGGAGCTGGGGCTGGGGAGCATCTCTATCGGTACTCCCTTCTTCAACCATATCTACAGTTGGCTGATCATTCCGTTTGCCCTGCTGCTGGGGGTTGGTCCGCTGTTTCGCTGGCGCCGCCAGGAGCTTGGCGAGCTCAAGGGCAAGGTGATTCTTGCGCTGGTGCTGAGCCTGGCAGCAGCCCTGCTGTTGCCGCTGATCTTTGCCGAAACCTTCAAGCCGTGGGCTGCGGTGGGGATTGGTCTGGGGGCCTGGGTCATCGTTACCAGCCTGCAGGAGACCTGGGTGCGCGCGACCCACAAGCACAGCTTTGCGGTCGGTGTGCGCAAGCTTGGCAACAGTCACTGGGCTATGATCCTTGGCCATGTGGGGCTGGCAGTCAGCATCATAGGTATCGCCTGCACCCAGAACTACAGCATCGAGAAGGATCTGCGGATGCAGGCGGGTGATCGGGTGCACTTTGCCGATTACGAGTTCGTTTTTGCCGGGATCAAAGAGAAGAACGGCCCCAACTACGATGGCTTCAAGGGCGTGCTGGAAGTGCACAAAAATGGCAAGCAGGTCGCCCTGCTCAAGCCCGAGAAGCGGATGTACACAGTGACCCGGATGCCGATGACCGAAGCGGCCATCGATGCCGGTTTCACGCGAGATCTTTATGCGGCCCTTGGCGAGCAGCTAGACAACAATGCCTGGGCAGTGAGGATCTACTACAAGCCGTTCGTGCGCTGGATCTGGTTCGGCGGCGTCTTTATGGCTATCGGTGGCGTGCTGGCGATGCTCGACAAGCGTTACCGTTTCGGCCGTCGTGAGGAGGAAGCCAAGGCATGAACAAAAAGGTCTGGTTGTTTTTAATTCCCTTTATCGTTTTTTTGCTGGGGGCTGTGTTCCTGTTCAAGGGGCTCTACTCCGATCCCACCAAGCTCGAATCCGTGATGGTGGGCAAGGAGGTACCGGTGTTTACCCTGCAGGACATTTACGATCTGAACAAACAGCACGATCGCAGTATCCTGACCGGTCGCCCCATGCTGCTCAACGTCTGGGCCACCTGGTGCCCGACCTGCTACGGCGAGCACACCTACCTCAAACAGTTGGCAGGGCAGGGCATTCCCATCATCGGCATGAACTACAAGGATGAGCGCGACAAGGCGATCAAATGGCTGGCGGAGCTGGGCAACCCCTATCTGGTCAATCTCTATGATCCGGACGGCATGCTGGGACTGGATCTTGGGGTGTACGGCGCGCCGGAGACCTTCTTTATCGACAGCAAGGGGATCATCCGTTATCGCCACGTGGGGGATATCAATCCCGAGAACTGGGTGTCGACCCTCAAACCCATCTTTGATGCCATGAAGTGAGGGGCGTGCTGATGAGAGTATTTATTGCTTCCCTGCTGCTGTTGCTGGGATGGGTGGTACAAACGCCGGTCATGGCTGCTATCGATGTCTACACCTTCGACAACGACAATCAGGAGCAGGTCTTTCGCGAACTGACCAAAGAGCTGCGCTGCCCCAAGTGCCAGAACCAGGATATCGCCGATTCCAATGCGGGGCTGGCCAAGGACTTGCGCGACAAGACCTACCAGATGGTGCGCGAGGGTAAGGATAAAGAGGAGATCGTGGACTATATGGTTGCCCGCTATGGCAACTTTATTCTCTATAACCCGCCCCTGATGGCATCGACCCTGATCCTCTGGCTTGGCCCGCTGTTAGTGATCGTTATCGGCATCGGCGTGGTGGTGATACGTAGCCGACGCTCTGCGGCAACGTCAGAGCCTGTGGAAAGCACCCTGAGCGATGAAGAGCAGCGTCGCCTGGCCGAGCTGCTCAAAGAGGAAGAGAAACAATGACCGCCTTTTGGATTGTGATTGCGGCCCTGCTGGTGCTGGTGAGTCTGGCTCTGGTGTTACCGTTGTGGCGCAGTGAGGGAAACCAGAGCATCAGTCGCTCGGCGCTCAACAAACAGCTCTATCGTCAGCGCTTGCTAGAGATTGGCGAGGAGCGAGAGCAGGGTGTGCTTGCCGAGGAGCCCGAATCGCTGGTCGAGTTGCAGCGCAGCCTCTTGGATGATATTCCCGATGTGGAGCAGACAGCCCGCAGTGGCAAGAGTCTGAGCTGGATCCCAGGTGTGCTGGTGCTGGTGGTGGTGAGCCTGGGTATCTACTACAAGCTGGGTTCATGGCAGGAGGTGAGCCGCTGGCAGGATGCCAGCAACCGTCTTGGTGAGCTCAGCAACCGCATTCTGGTGGAGCGTGATGCCCAGGTAACCGAGCAGGATCTGCTGGACTTCACGCTGGCACTGCGTACCCGCCTAAAGGATGAACCGAACGACTACCGCGGCTGGTTGCTGCTCGGACGTTTGGCGCTGGATGGCAATGATCCCGAGATGGCCAACGATGCGCTGTCGCGTGCCTACAAGCTTGCTCCCCAGAAATCGCTGGTGGCGGTGCCCTATGCCCAAGCGCTGATGATGACGGGGGAGGAGGTGCAGGCCGATGCACTGCTGCGTGCAGCCATCGCGCAGGAGCCTGATAATATCGAGGCGCGCTCCGTCTATGCCTTTATGGCGCTGCAGAAAGAGGACTTCCAGACCGCGCTGTCTCGCTGGCAGGCGATGTTGCCCTTGATGGAAAAAGGCTCTCCCCGTTATGTGATGGTTGAGCGCTCCATGGAGTATGCCCGCACGCAGCTCAAGCAGCGTGGCATAGAGGTGACGAATTCAGGCGCAGCCAAAACGGGAACAGAGCAGGTAAAGCAGTCTGACGTTAATGAGGGAGAGTTCCCCATCCACATCACGCTGGCTGCGGGCATCCAGATGCCGGAAGATGCTCACCTCTTCGTCTTTGCCGTGGTGCCCAACGGACCACCCATGCCCATCGCGGTGAAACGTATCGCTGGGCCAACCCTGCCTGTCACCCTTTCACTGGGGGATGGTGACGCCATGATGGAGGGCAGCAAGCTGGAAGCGTATCCAGAACTGCAGTTCAAGGCGCGTCTCTCGCGTGGTGGCAATGTGATGAACAAGGAAGGAGCCTTCGAAGGGGTATCCGTGCCGGTCAAGACGGCCGAGATCCCTGCTGCTCCGATTGACATCCGCATCGATCACGCCCTCTAATATGCCTTTGGATAACCCGGCTCCTGGATAGGGGCCGGGTTATCTATACTTCTGATAAATCAAAATAAAACGTCAGGACAATCATATGTATCTTCGTTCAGGGGCCATACTGGCAGCCCTCTTGCTGGCTGGCTGTGCCGGTGGTCCACCCAAGCCTGGCCCAGAGAGTCTGGATCTCAATCCCGGCATGAATAATCCGGGCGCAACCAGTACGGCGGCCGATCCGCGCGATCCCTTCCAGGGGGCCAACCGGGCCATGTGGGCGGTCAACTATGATGTGCTGGAGCCCTATGTAGCACGTCCTGTGGTACATGCTTACGCTCGCTATATTCCGGTGGGGGTGAAGGATGGCATTGCCAACTTTGTTGCCAACTTTGATGAGCCAAGCAGCATGGTGAACCATCTGATCACCGGTGATTTGAAGGGGGCAGGGACCAACCTGGGGCGCTTTACCCTCAACACCACCGTCGGTCTGTTGGGTATCTTCGATGTGGCCAAACATGCCGGCCTCGAGCGCAACAAGCTGGAGATGGACACAGTGCTGGGCAGGGCCGATATCGGTAATGGTGCCTACATCATGGTGCCTGTTTACGGTCCGACCACCACTCGGGAGCTGGTTGGTGACACCATTGACACCATCTACTTCCCCTATGCCTTGCTGACTATCCCGTTAAGGGTTACTCATTGGGTTCTGGATGGCTTGGGCAATCGCGCCAAGCTGATCGATCAGGAGCGGATCATCGACAACTCCCTCGACCCCTATGCGCTAACCAAGGACTTCTACCTGCAATATAACCAGGGCAAGGTGACGGGCAAGCAGACCGAGCTGAAAGCGTCTCAGCAAGAGCAGGCCGACGATGCCAATCTGGATGAATACATGGACGAGCTGGACCAGTAAACTGGCTATCTCGATATGTAAAAGGCGCCTGCGGGCGCCTCTTTCATTTACGCAGCCATCTAGATATAAAAAAACGCCCCGCAGTGCGGGGCGTTTTGGCAAGCGAGGCTGATTAGGCAGCCAAGTTCTTGGCCACGAATTCCCAGTTAACCAGAGCCCAGAAGGTTTCCATGTACTTCGGACGCAGGTTGCGGAAGTCGATGTAGTAGGCGTGCTCCCACAGGTCAACGGTCAGCAGCGGGGTGGTACCGGCTTCAGTCAGCGGGCAGCCAGCGTTGGAGGTGTTGACGATAGCCAGAGAGCCGTCAGCTTTTTTCACCAGCCAAGTCCAGCTGGAACCGAAGTTGCCGATGGCTGATTTGGTGAAGGCATCTTTGAACTCGGCGAAGGAGCCGAATGCCTTGTTGATAGCATCAGCCAGGGCGCCAGTCGGCTCGCCACCGCCATTCGGGGAGAGGCAGTGCCAGTAGAAGGTGTGGTTCCAGATCTGGGCGGCGTTGTTGAAGATGCCGCCGTTGGAGGTCTTGATGATCTCTTCCAGAGACTTGCCTTCAAACTCGGTACCCGGCACCAGATTGTTCAGGTTGACCACGTAGGTGTTGTGGTGCTTGCCGTGGTGATATTCCAGAGTTTCCTGGGAGATGTGCGGTTCCAGAGCGTTGATTGCATAGGGCAGAGCGGGAAGTTCGAATGCCATTTTCTACTCTCCATTGGCTGGACCGTGCGAAGGCGACGGTTGCAAGACATTGCGTACTCTTTTCTATATGTGAAAAGAGTTGTTTTTAAAATGATGGGGCTGGGTAGCCCAAAGCCAAGGGATTGTAGCAGTATCAAAGATGGCCTAACAACTCTTGATTGGCGCCATGATCGCGATCAATCCTGTGTGGGTTCTTTGCGCAATTCGAGCCGGGTCACCCCTTTGTCAGTTTGTGCTCGGGCAAGATTGCAGTAGAATGGCCGCCGAAATCGCTCTAGTGAGGCACCTATGGAAACTATTGAAAAGATTAAGCAGCAGCTGGCTGACAACCCCATCATCATCTACATGAAGGGCTCCCCCAAGCTACCCAGCTGTGGCTTCTCTGCCCAGGCCTCCCAGGCTCTGATGTCCTGCGGCGAGCCGTTTGCATACGTTGATATCCTGCAAAATCCGGATATCCGCGCCGAATTGCCAAAATTCGCCAACTGGCCGACCTTCCCCCAACTGTGGGTTGAAGGTGAGCTGATCGGTGGCTGTGACATCATGATCGAGATGTTCCAGGCTGGCGAGTTGCAGGCTCTGATCAAAGAGACTGCTGCCAAGTACAAGAAAGATGATGCTGCAGCTGAGTAATCGGTTCGGTATTGTCGAGAGGGAGCCACACTGGCTCCCTTTTTTATTGTCCCGGTTCTGGCAGGCAAGCAACTGATTGCCGGTTGCAAAAAGCAACACAATTGCCCTGAAAAATCTAATCTTTACGGCTTTGTTTTGGAGTTGTTTATTATATTATTTTCTAATCTCTGATTACTTTTTTTAATCCATTTGGATTCAAGTGTTGCTGCCATCACATTTTTTGATAATTTCACCGTAACGCAGTCTCTTTGTAGATTCTTTTGTGTTTATGCTCACATTAATTGCAAGTGATAGAACCTAGTATCGCTTCGCCCTGTGAAATAAAACCCTACAAATTAATAAATTAAAAGAGATTTGCGATGAAGATGTATAGCAATCTGCCCATTGGTCTTCATGATATCACTGAAGCCAAAAAAAGACTGACCAACCATATATACAAGACCGCGCAATTACCCTCTAACTACATCAGCGAACGTTGTCATGGCGAGGTTTACCTCAAGCTTGAAAACATGCAACGTACAGGCTCTTTTAAAATTCGTGGCGCCTTCAACAAGCTCAGTTCATTAAGTCTGGAAGACCGACAAAAAGGTGTTGTCGCCTGCTCGGCGGGTAATCATGCCCAAGGTGTATCACTCTCCAGTGCTATGCTGGGAATTGATGCCAAGGTGGTCATGCCTTGCTGTGCCCCCAAATCAAAAATTGCTGCAACCAGTGACTATTCAGCCAAAGTGATCCTCCATGGAAATAGCTTCAATGACACCATTGCCAAAGTCAGCGAAATCGTGGAAATGGAAGGCCGCGTATTTATCCCCCCCTTCGACGATGCAAAAGTGATTGCCGGTCAGGGCACCATTGGCCTGGAAATTATCGAAGATTTGTATGATGTCGATAACATCATAGTGCCGATTGGCGGTGGTGGTCTGATTGCCGGTGTCGCCATGGCCATCAAATCCATCAACCCGACTATCCGGGTGATTGGCGTGCAGTCGGAGAATGTCCACGGCATGGCGGCTTCATACTACGCAGGCACCATTACCAATCACAGAACCAGCAGCACGCTGGCTGATGGCTGTGACGTGGCAAGACCCGGCACCCTGACCTATGAAATTGTCAAAGAGCTGGTCGATGACATCGTTCTGGTCACTGAAGATGATATTCGCCACAGCATGGTTGACCTTATTCAGCGCAACAAGGTGATTACCGAAGGGGCGGGAGCTCTGGCCTCGGCAGCGCTGCTGAGCGGCAAGCTGAAACATTATGTCGAAGGCAAAAAGACCGTCAGCATTATTTCGGGTGGCAATATTGACCTGACCCGGATCGCCGAAATTATCGAACAGAACAATATTCGTCAATTTAGCCTGTAAGGAATGCAGTCATGATATTAGACAGTGTTGTCACTGGCAGTAAAGAGAATACGCGTGCATGGCGTAAATCGGATACCACATGGGGATTAGGTCTGTTCGGTACTGCTATCGGGGCGGGGGTCTTGTTCTTTCCAATCCGGGCCGGATATGGTGGCCTGATCCCAATATTAATCATGCTGGTGCTGGCTTACCCCATTGCATTTTATTGCCACAGAGCGTTGGCCAGATTATGTCTTTCTGGCAGCAATCCATCGGCAAATATTACCGAGACCGTTGAAGAGCATTTTGGCAAAATGGGTGGGGTAGTAATTACCTTCCTCTATTTCTTTGCCATTTGCCCACTGCTGTGGATATATGGTGTGACGATCACCAATACCTTTATGGCATTTTGGGAGCATCAACTACAGTTGGTTCCGCTTAATCGAGGTGTGGTTGCACTGGCATTGTTGATGTTGATGGCATTCGTGATCTACTTCGGTAAAGATCTGATGGTCAAGGTGATGAGCTATCTGGTCTTTCCCTTTATTGCCAGTCTGATCGTTATCTCTCTCTCCCTTGTCCCGTACTGGAACAGTGCCGTCTTTGATCAGGTCAATCTGAGCGAGATATCGATGTTTGGTCACGATGGTATTCTGGTTACCGTCTGGCTGGGGATCTCCATCATGGTCTTCTCCTTCAACTTCTCGCCGATTGTCTCCTCTTTCATCGTCTCCAAACGGGAAGAGTATGAGCAGGAGTTCGGTCGTGATTTTACCGAGAAGCGCTGCTCGAAGATTATCTCCGGTGCCAGCATGCTGATGGTGGGCGTGGTGATGTTCTTTGCCTTCAGCTGCCTCTTTACCCTGTCACCGCAAAATATGGCGGAAGCCAAAGCCCAGAACATTCCGGTGCTCTCCTATCTGGCCAACCACTTCTCTTCAATGACGGGCAGCAAGTCTGCGTTTGCCACCACTTTGGAGTATGCGGCGTCCATCATTGCACTAGTTGCCATCTTCAAATCCTTCTTTGGCCACTATCTGGGGACGCTGGAAGGGTTGAACGGCCTCATCCTCCGCTTTGGCTACCAGGGCGACAAGAGCAAGGTTTCCAGTAAAAAACTCAACATGGTCAGTATGTTGTTCATCATGGGCTCCACCTGGCTGGTTGCTTATGTGAACCCCAACATCCTCGACCTGATTGAGGCAATGGGGGCGCCGATCATCGCTTCCCTGCTCTGTCTGCTGCCGATGTATGCCGTCAACAAAACACCTGCGCTGGCCAAATATAAAGGCCAGGCCAGCAACGTGTTTGTCACCATCATCGGTGTGCTGACCATCCTGAATATTGTTTCCAAGCTGTTCTGAAAACCTTTTCTGCAAGTCATCAGCCATTCAGACCCTGACCTCTTGGCGGGGTCTGCATGGCGCAGTCAGAAGCGCGCAATAACCGGTTCTTGGTTGGTCCAATTATTTGGGCCCAGGGCAAGACTATCCGTTATTTGGCCACCACAAACAGTGGTAAATATGTTCTGACTGCAGTGACTCGACAGCATAAATATCGAGGCGATGTAATGAAGTTTGATTCGTTGGTTCTGGTTATCAATTGCGGCTCTTCGTCGGTCAAATTCTCGGTACTGGATAGTAAAACCTGCGAGGTGGTGATCGCCGGCATGGCCGATGGTATCGAGACCGAACATCCCCAGCTGAAAATTGATAAAAACCCGGCCACCCCCTTGCCGGAAAACAACCATAGCTGCGCATTGGCGGCGATTGCAGAAGAGCTGAAACTGCGCGGTTTGCTCGATGCTATCACCCTGGTGGGCCATCGCATTGCCCATGGCGGCAATGAGTTCAGCGAAGCGGCCATCATTGACGAGCGGGTACTGGCCAAAATCAGGCAGGTCTCGCCACTGGCCCCGCTGCACAACCACGCCAATCTGAGCGGCGTGATGGCCGCCCGCCAGCTATTTCCCGACCAGCCCCAAATTGCGGTATTTGATACCGGCTTTCACCAGACCCTGAAGCCGGAAGCCTATATCTATGCGCTGCCTTATCAATATCTGCAGGATTACGGCGTGCGCCGCTATGGCTTCCATGGTACCTCCCATCGCTATGTGGCCGAGCAGGCCTGCGTATTTATGGGGCTGGATGAGCAGCATGCCGGTCTGGTCATCGCCCATCTGGGCAATGGCGCCTCTATTTGTGCAGTACAGGATGGCAAGAGCGTCGATACCTCGATGGGGATGACGCCGCTGGAGGGGCTGATCATGGGCAGCCGCAGCGGTGATATCGATTTTGGCGCGCTGGCCTATATCGCCAGCAAGACGGGGCAATCCATCGAGGATATCGAGCGGGTATTGAACAAGCAGTCCGGCCTGCTGGGTATTTCGGGGCTCTCCTCGGATATGCGGGTATTGGAAGCGGCCTATCACGAAGGACATCCCGGGGCAAAATTGGCCATTCACGCTTTTGTCCATCGTATTGCCCGCCATATCGGCGGCCATGCCACCTCATTGCGCCGGCTGGATGCCGTTATTTTCACCGGCGGGATCGGCGAGAACTCGGCCTTTATCAGAAAGCTGGTATGCGAACGACTTCAGGTATTTGGCGTAGCGATCAGCGAGCCGTTTAACCAGCGTCCCAATAGCGAGGGCTGCCGGGTGATTTCGGCGGCAGAGTCCATGGTGCTGGCGGCAGTTATTCCCACCAATGAAGAGAAAATGATCGCGCTGGATGCCATTCGTCTGGGGCAGCAGGTTCGTCAGGCCGAGTGCGTCTGACATCTTCCACTGTAGTGTCATGAGTAGTGAATGAGGTTTATTTGATGAAAGTTGATATGCAATTGGATCAGGATAAATTCCGTCAGGCATGGCAAGGGTTTGCCGGTGAAAACTGGAAGCACGAGATCAACGTCCGTGATTTTATCCAGCAGAACTACACCCCCTATGAAGGTGACGAACAGTTTTTAGCAGATGCGACCGAATCGACCACCACCTTGTGGAACAAGGTGATGGAGGGGATCCGCATCGAGAATGCCACCCACGCGCCGGTCGATTTTGATACCAATATTGCCACGACCATCACCGCCCACGGGCCGGGCTATATCGAGCAGGGGCTGGAAAAAATCGTTGGCCTGCAAACCGACAAGCCCCTTAAAAGAGCACTGCACCCGTTTGGCGGCGTAAATATGATCCGCAGCTCTTTTGAAGCATATGGCCGGGAGATGGATCCCGATTTTGAATATACCTTCAGCGAATTGCGCAAAACCCATAATCAGGGAGTGTTCGACGTCTACTCTCCCGAGATGTTGCGCTGCCGAAAATCGGGAATTTTGACCGGTTTACCGGATGGTTACGGCCGTGGTCGCATTATCGGAGATTATCGTCGGGTCGCGCTCTATGGCATAGATTATCTAATCCGTGAGCGGGAGCTGCAGTTTGCCGATCTGCAACCGGCGCTTGAGCGGGGAGAGCAGCTGGAGCAAGTGATCCGCCAGCGCGAGGAGCTGGCCGAGCACAAGCGGGCACTGGTGCAGATCAAGCAGATGGCGGCCAACTACGGCTTTGACATCTCCGGGCCGGCACGCACTGCCCAGCAGGCAGTCCAGTGGCTCTACTTTACCTATCTGGCGGCGGTGAAGTCGCAAAATGGCGGGGCCATGTCCCTCGGTCGCACCGCCACCTTCCTCGACATCTATATCGAGCGGGATCTGAAGGCGGGGCTTATCAGCGAGCAGGATGCCCAGGAGCTGGTCGATCACTTCATCATGAAGATCCGCATGGTGCGCTTCCTGCGCACCCCCGAGTTTGACTCCCTCTTCTCCGGCGATCCCATCTGGGCCACCGAGGTGATCGGCGGCATGGGGCTGGATGGTCGCACCCTGGTGACCAAGAACTCCTTCCGCTACCTCCACACCCTCAAGACCATGGGGCCGGCGCCCGAGCCCAACCTCACCATCCTCTGGGCGGAAGGATTGCCGCGGGCCTTCAAGACCTATGCGGCCCGCGTCTCCATCGATACCTCATCCCTGCAGTATGAGAACGATGACCTGATGCGCACCGACTTCGAGAGCGATGACTACGCCATCGCCTGCTGCGTGAGCCCCATGGTGATCGGCAAGCAGATGCAGTTCTTCGGTGCTCGCGCCAACCTGGCCAAGACCCTGCTCTATTGCATCAACGGCGGCGTGGACGAGAAGCTGAAGATCCAGGTTGGTCCGAAAGTGGCGCCCATCATGGACGAGGTGCTGGATTACGAGACCGTCATGGCCAGCCTCGACAGCTTTATGGATTGGCTGGCGGTGCAGTACATCAGCGCGTTGAACCTGATCCACTACATGCACGACAAGTACAGCTATGAGGCCTCGCTGATGGCGCTGCACGATCGCGACGTCTATCGCACCATGGCCTGCGGCATTGCCGGTCTGTCGGTGGCGGTCGATTCGCTGGCGGCCATCAAGTACGCCCGGGTCAAGCCGGTGCGCGATGCTGACGGGCTGGCGGTCGATTTCGTGATTGAGGGGGAGTATCCCCAGTACGGCAACAACGACGAGCGGGCCGACTCCATTGCCTGCGATCTGGTCGAGCGCTTCATGAAGAAGATCCAGGCGCTGCCGACCTACCGCAATGCGGTACCGACCCAGTCGATCCTGACCATCACCTCCAACGTGGTCTATGGCCAGAAGACCGGCAACACCCCGGATGGCCGCCGCGCCGGTGCCCCGTTTGCCCCGGGGGCCAACCCGATGCACGGTCGGGATCGCAAGGGGGCGGTTGCTTCGCTCGCCTCGGTGGCCAAGCTGCCGTTCAAATACGCCAAGGACGGGATCTCCTACACCTTCTCCATCGTGCCGGGGGCGCTCGGCAAGGAACCCGCCAATCGCGAGAACAATCTGGTGGGGCTGATGGATGGCTACTTCCATCACGAGCGGGATGTGGAAGGGGGGCAGCACCTCAACGTCAACGTGATGAACCGCGAGATGCTGCTGGATGCCATCGACAATCCGGACAAGTACCCCAGCCTGACCATCCGGGTCTCCGGCTATGCGGTGCGCTTCAACGCCCTGACCCGCGAGCAGCAGGACGTCATCTCCAGAACTTTCACCAACATGATGTAACTCTCATGCCCGGGGTGAGCAGGCTTGCTCCGGGCCTACTTTTTGTTTGTCAGCACGAGGAAGTAACAGATGCGACAGGTTATCACTACCAAAGCGGCGCCGGGCGCCATCGGCCCCTATGTGCAGGCCACCCGGATTGGCAACATCCTCTACACCTCCGGTCAGATCCCGCTGGACCCGGTGAGCGGCGACGTTGCGGAGGGGATCGAAGCGCAGACCCTGCGCTCCCTGCAAAACGTACAGGCGATTGTCGAGGCGGCAGGCGGTCAGGTGCGCAACATCATCAAGACCACGGTGTTTGTCTCTGATCTGAACGACTTTGCTGTGGTGAATCAGGTCTACAACGACTTTTTCACCAAGCACGATGCCATGTATCCGGCGCGATCCTGTGTGGAAGTGGCCCGCTTGCCGAAGGATGTAAAGATCGAGATTGAGGCGATTGCTGCGCTGTAACCCCATCGGGTGTGGGTCAGCAAGCCAAAACAAAGCGGCTGCCATTGGCAGCCGCTTTTTCTATCTGGTCATCGGGCTGATCAGGCGATTCGCTCGATACGAGCCATGTAGAAACCGTCGAAGCCGGTCTCGGACGGGCTTACGGTGTGATCGTCACGCAGACGGAAGTTCTCGTTGGCCGCGAGGAACTTGTCCACCTGCTGGCGGTTCTCCTGCGGCAAGATGGAGCAGGTTGCATAGACCAGCAGACCACCCACCTTCACCATCTGGCTGTAACGCTGCAGGATTTCTTCTTGCAGCGCGACCAGCACCGGCAGACGCTCGGCGGTATCACGCCACTTGGCATCCGGATTGCGCTTGAGTACGCCCAGACCGGAGCAGGGCACGTCCAGCAGTACGCGGTCGGCGCTCTCTTTGAGGCGCTTGACGGTCTTGCTGCTGGTGATGACCCGGGTCTCCACGTTGTGGGCACCGGCGCGACGGGCGCGCTGCTTGAGGTTCTCCAGCTTCCACTCTTCCACATCCATCGCCAGAAGACGGCCTTTGCCCTGCATCATGGCGGCGATGTGCAGAGTCTTGCCACCGGCCCCGGCGCAGGCGTCGATGACGCGCATGCCCGGGGTGACCTCCAGAGCCGCAGCAACCAGCTGGGAGCCTGCGTCCTGCTGCTCGAAGCAACCATCGGCAAAGGCCTTGGTACGGAACAGGGCGGCGTCCGAGGTGACCTGCAGGGCAGTCTCCACACCATCAACCGGAATGGTGGTGACCTGCTCTTTGGCCAGAATGGCTTGCAGCTCATCACGGGTGCACTTGAGGGTGTTGACCCGCAGGTAGCGCTTGGGCATCCAGGCCAGAGCGGCACGCTCGGCAGGCCAGGCTTCACCCAGCTGTTCGCTGCCCAGTTTCTCCAGCCAGGAAGGGCAGCCATCCATCAATACCGGGTTCTTCTTCGCCTCGGTCAGACGGCGGCGGAATGCTTCTTCATTGAAGCGATCCAGGGTCGGGTTGTTGGGCTGGGCAATTTTGTGGAAGGCGTGCCAGCTGTGTAGCAGCGGCCAGACATTCTTTTCGGCCTGACGGACCTGGATGCCGGTCAGGAAGCAATAGAGGCTGAGACGACGCAGCAGGTCGCCGGTGACCAGGGCAATCCTTGCCTGTTCTTGCGGTTTGAGTTCGATGCCGGAGAAGTGACGGGCATAAGCGCGGTCGAGGGTAAGACCCTGACCGAGCACATCGTCAACAATGGCAACGACCAGATCCCCGAAACGGGGCAACAGTGGGGATTTGAGCATGAGATTAACCTTGGCCAGATAAAGATGAACCGCACCTTTGTGAAGAGGGGCAGTTCTAAAATTGACAAATCCGCGCAATGATAGGGGTTAGACGGGGTTGGCGCAACACTCCCACTCGGGAATGGTGGAAAGGGTTGCTTCAGCTTTGTATTGATGTGGCCGAATAAAAATAAAGTACAGGCCGCAATTCAGGCGATTGCATTAATACAAGGACTAAAAACAATGCATGTGACGAAATACTCTACGGTTGCCTTGCTGATGGCCAGTATGCTGGGCTCAACCAGCCTGATGGCCAGCGAATGGGGCACGGTTGCCGCCAGAGCAACAGCAGATGAGGGCTATGAGGTGCGGGCCCATCAGTTCCGGGTCGCCAAGGTGCCGCTCGACTATTTTGCCGGGTTGCAAGCGGGAGCCAACAAGCTGACCTTGCCGCTACCCGATGGGGGGGAGGTCACCTTTGCTCTGGAAGCCTACGACTTGCTGCCTGCAGATCTTGCCGCCAAGTATCCGCAGATCCGCACCTTCAAGGGGTACAACCCGGCGCATCCGATAGAGACGGGGCGCTTCGATCTGGGGCCACAGGGTTTCCATGCCATGTTCAGCCATCAGGGCAAGATGGTGTTTGTCGATCCGCTGCGCAATGCCGAAGGGTATGCCGTCTATTACCAGCAGGATGCCCATAGTCGCTTGGAGGATGAGGCGGACAAGGTGCTTGGCCATGATGCCGACAGGGCGTTGCAGCAAAGGGTGCAGGTGGATGGTAATGTGCGTAAGCGCTACACCATCGCCATTTCGGCGACGGGGGAATATACCCGATACCACGGAGGCTCCAGGGTTCTGACCATGGCGGCCATCACAACCCTGCTCAACCGAGTGAATCAGGTCTATCAACAGGATGTGGGGGCCGAGTTTGTATTGGCCAGTGGCAATGACAACCTGGTCTTTACCGATCCGGCCAGCGATCCCTTTGATAACACCAATGCGGATGCTGATCTGAACGTAGATGTGCAGGCTCAGGCGTTTGCTGCCGGGGATGTGGGGGCATTTGATATCGGCCATGTCCTCAATACTGGAGGCGGTGGTTTGGCGAGTTTGGGGGTGTTATGTGTTGATACCCTGCCACCCTATTACGCCTATGGCGCCAAGTCATCTGGCATGACGGGTTCAAAAGAACCAGTCGGTGATGCTTTCTTTATAGACTATGTGGCCCATGAAATTGGCCACCAGTTTGGTGCCGAGCATACCTTCAACGGCACGACCGGCAATTGTGGTGCGGGTAACCGTGCTGAGGAGCAAGCTTGGGAGCCGGGCAGTGGCAGCTCCATCATGGCCTATGCCGGCATCTGCGGTGAGGAGAATATCCAGCCACACAGCGATCCCTATTTCCATAGCAAGTCCATCGAGCAGATGCGAGCTCATATGGCGAGCGTATCGACCTGCGGAACCACGCTCGCGTTGAGCAATAATGCTCCGCAGGTTGCGGCCGGCAACGATTATGTGATCCCGGCCAATACGCCCTTTGCCCTGAAGGGGGCGGGGGCGGATCTGGATGGTAACCCTCTGCTCTTCAACTGGGAGCAGATCGACAAAGGCACCGAATCGAGCAGCGTCGCTACCATGGTTGACGATGGCTCCCGGCCGCTGTTTCGTTTTGTCTCTCCCACGGCATCGCCGGAGCGGATCCTGCCGAGTTTGCCATCCCTGCTCTCCGGCACGCTTGCCAAAGGAGAGGCCTGGCCGACCACCAACCGGGATCTCAATTTCAGACTGACGGTGCGAGATGGTCAGGGTGGCGTTGCCAGCGATGACATGAAGGTGCAGGTGGTCAATACCGGCACAGCATTTCGCATCACCAGCCCAATTTCCGGGGTCACCCTCACGCCCGGGGGGAGTCAGTCACTGACATGGGACGTGGCTGGCACCACGTTGCCACCCATCAGTTGCAGCAAGGTGGATATATCTGTAACCCAGGACGAGGGTGCTAGCTGGGCACTCCTCGTCTCCAGCCAGCCCAACAGCGGCTCTGCCACAGTGACCCTGCCGGGCAACCTCACCAGCAGTGTCAGGCTGAAAGTGGCTTGCAGCGACAACATCTTCTTTGCCATCAGTCCCCTCAAATTGCCTCTGGTGCAAGGTGGCTCTAATTCAGGTGGCGGTGGTGGTGGCGGGGTGCTCGGATTGTGGACGCTAGCACTGGCGCTGCTTGGCTGGCAACGGAGGCGCACATGAGGGGAATCCCCCTGTTGCTGCTTGCCATGCTCGGCGGTTGTCGGGTCGATGCCAGCACCCTGGAGCAGGAGCTGAGTGCAAACCTTGCCAGGCAGGATTACCGCCTCATCGTGATCGCGGGGCGGGGAGAGTTCGCCCCCGGTATTGCAGCCGAGCAGCAGGAGGAGGCTAAGGGACGCTGTGGGGTGCGTTATCTTGATGGGCTGGGTGATGTCATCAGGCCCGGCCAGCACGAAACGCATGCCAAACTGAGTGCCTACGCCAGCGAGTTTAACCGGCGCATGGTGATTCATTGCCCGATAGCATCGGGCGCGGATAAGCAGTAATACGCCAACGAACCAATCCAAATGGGGGGATATTCAGCCCCCTCTCTATCCGTGAAGGCGCCAATGGCGCCTTCACTTTTTTCCGTTGTTGAATCGGGTCAGTCTGTATCGCCTGAGATGGGGAGCGTGGGTGTAGCACGATGTCTCAGCGTGACAGAAGTTTTGTGCGAATTTTCTTTTCTGTCTGTCACGCAGATCGTCAATTGACGCTGCACCATACTTGTTGTCACCAAGGTAGGGCAAGGAGGCTCTATGAAGCATGGCATTGCGGTGATTATCACCAGTTTGTCTGTTCAGATTGCAGCAGAACCACAGTGGACCTTCATGGATGAAAACTTGGAAAGGGGAGGGATCTATGATGTGCGAGCTGAAAAGGTCAGAGTGGTGGTTCCTGACAAGCCTTTTGAGCCCGGGCATCTCGCCAGTGTGTTGACTTTGCCACTGCCGGATGGCACTACGGTGCAGTTTGATGTTCATCCCAATGCCTTGCTCCCGGAGCCTTTGGCCCAGCGCTACCCTTCTATCAATACTTACAGTGGGAAGGCTATCGATCGGGCGGCGGATACAGGCCGATTTGATGTCACCATACATGGTTTTCACGGTATGTTTACCCATCAGGGGCGTACCTTTTATGTCGATCCGCTTCAGAATGGTTTCTCCTATGCCGTTTATGAACAGCAAGATGCCTGGCGGCGACAGGATGTGGATCAGGTGATTGATCCTCATGGTATCGAGCGTGAGCGAGCTGTGCTGGTCGATGGCAATTTGCGCAAGCGCTATACCATCGCCATCTCGGCAACCGGGGAATATACCCAGTATCACGGTGGTACCAAGGTTGCAGCACTCTCGGCGATTGCAACACTGCTTAATCGGGTCAATGAAGTCTATCGCCGTGATGTGGGGGCCGAGTTTCAGCTTGCAGCTGATACGGATAATGTGATTTTCACCGATCCTGCGACGGATCCTTTCACCAACTCGACCCAGGATATCGCCATCAACCAGACCCAACAGGGGGTGTTGCTCAATCCTTCTTTTGATCTGGGCCATCTGCTGGCGACATCAGGCGGCGGGGTGGCGACCCTGAGATCTTTATGCAACCCTTTCAGCCGTTCACGGGGCATGACCGGAGGCTCACAGCCTATCGGTGATGCATTCTTTATTGATTATGTGGCTCACGAATTGGGGCACCAGCTGGGGGCAGAGCACTCCTTCAATGGCATGGCCGACAGTTGTGCCACGGGTCGCAAGGCTAGCTCAGCCTGGGAACCGGGCAGTGGCTCGACCATCATGGCCTATGCCGGGATCTGTGGTGAGGAGAATCTGCAGGTTAACAGCACACCTTTCTTTCACAGCAAGTCGATCGAGCAGATGCGGGCTCTGATGGCCTCTCTGCCCTCCTGCGGCACCGACCTGGCGCTTGCCAATAACGCGCCGGTTGTGGATGCGGGGGGCGATAGGGTGATCCCCGCCAATACGCCTTTCACTCTTGTCGGTAGTGCGCTGGATCTGGATGGAGATGCCTTGAGTTACACCTGGGAGCAGGTGGATCTGGGCAACGCATCCAGCAGTTTGGCCACCATGGTGGATGATGGGTCACGCCCGCTGTTTCGCTTTGTCTCGCCAACTTCGGATCCCCGCCGAACCTTGCCTGCCATGAGCTCGCTGATCACGGGTGTGCTGGCCAAAGGGGAGGCGTGGCCAGCGACCAATCGCAATCTCCAGTTCCGCCTTACCGTACGTGATGGTCAGGGGGCGGTCAGCAGTGATGAGATGGTGGTGCAGGTGATCAATACCGGCGCGGCATTTGCCATCACAGCCCCGCAGATTGGCGCCATGGTGGCGGGTAGCACTCAGCTAGTGACATGGAATGTTGCCGGTACCGATCAGCCTCCTATCAACTGTCCCAGCGTGGATTTGGCACTGACACAGAATGGCGGTTCTAGCTGGACTACGCTGGCAAGCGGGCTTGTCAATAACGGTTCGGCCAGTGTGGTGTTGCCTGCACCGTTGATCAGCACGGCTAGGCTGAAGCTGGCATGCAGCAATAATATTTTTTTCTCTATCAATGGGATAAGAGGTAATGCGTCGGCCACTACGGAAAGTGCAACTGTCATTACCGACAACAATACGGGTGGCGGCGGCGGTGGTGGTGCGGTGAGTATCATTGTGATCATCCTGATGGGAGGTGCAGCCGGATGGCGCAGGTATTACGGTTAGCCGTCAGTTTGCTGTTTCTGCATATCTGCGCAGCGCCTGTTGTGGCCGCATCACTGACCGAGGCAATAGATGAGAGTCTTGCTGCTCAGGATTATCGGCTCATCGTGCGCGGCGGGCGTGGCGGCATGGCCCCGGGGGTTGTGGAGTCATTGCAAGCAGAAGCGAGAACCCGGTGCGGAGTCCGTTATCTGAAAGGGTTCGGCGATGTGATTGAGATGGGCAAGGAGGCGGAGTTTGAGCAGCGGATTGACTATGCCACCCGATATAACCGACAGATGCTGGAAAGGTGCATGCCGGAGGCGATTCAGAGGTAATAGTTTGCAGGTAAACACAGCGGGGAGGCAGTTGCCTCCCCGCTGTGTTATGGCTTGTCACTGACAGATGAGCGGAGCACAATGCCTGCGTCACTCTCTTGATGGTCGTGGAACCATTATTTATTTGAAGGAAAATCAAGATGATGGATGTTGCTGATCTGCGCCGTGAATACTCCCGTGGCGGGCTGCACCGGGCCGATCTGCCGGCCGAGCCGCTGGCGCTGTTCGAGAAGTGGTTGGCGCAGGCCTGTGAGGCCAAACTGACCGATCCCACCGCCATGGTGGTAGCGACGGTGGATGCCGATGGTCAGCCCTGGCAGCGCACTGTGCTGCTCAAGCACTACGACGCCCAGGGGATGGTCTTTTACACCAACATGGGTAGCCGTAAGGCGCAGCAGCTGGAAGGCAATCCTCGAATCAGCCTGCTCTTCCCCTGGCACACGCTGGACAGACAGGTTCATGTGACCGGTCGGGTGGAGAAGATGAGCACCTTCGAGGTGATGAAGTATTTCCACAGCCGTCCCAAGGATAGCCAGATCGCTGCCTGGGTCTCCAAGCAGTCGACCCGCATCTCGGCCCGCGGCGTGCTGGAGGCCAAGTTCCTCGAGCTCAAGCAGAAGTTTGCCAATGGCGAAGTGCCGCTGCCGAGCTTCTGGGGCGGATTCCGGGTGGTGATCGAGACGGTGGAGTTCTGGCAGGGGGGCGAGCACCGGCTGCACGACCGCTTCTACTACACCCGCGACGGGGATGGCTGGCATATCGAGCGTCTGGCACCCTGAGCGCGCTATTCGAATCTGTTTTCACAAGGAGTGTGTATGCGTCTGTATGGTGATCTGCGTTCCGGCAACTGCTACAAGGTGTGGCTGCTGGCCCGCTGGCTGGATCTGCCCCTTGAGTGGGTAGAGGTGGATATTCAGGCGGGGGATACCCGTACCCCCGCATTTCTGGCCATGAACCCCAACGGCAAGATCCCGGTGCTGGAGATTGGCCAAGGCGATACGCTGGCGGAATCCAACGCCATCCTCTTCTATCTGGGGCAAGGCAGTGCCTTGTGGCCAACCGATCCGCGCCAGCAGGCCGAGGTGCTCAAATGGATGTTCTTTGAGCAGTACAGCCATGAGCCCTACATCGCGGTGGCCCGCTTTATCGTTCACTATCTCGGCCGACCCGAGTCGCAGGAGGCGCGGCTCGACGGGCTGAAAGCCGGTGGCGAGAAGGCGCTGGCGGTAATGGCGCAGCAGCTGAAACAGAGCCCCTACCTGTGCGGTGATGCGCCGACCATCGCCGATATCGCCCTTTATGCCTACACCCATGTGGCAGAGGAGGGGATCTTCTCTCTGCAGGGGTGGCCCGCTATCCGTAGCTGGATCGCCCGTATCGAAGCCCATCCCCGTCACCTGACGCTGCCAGCGGCCTGTCAGGCCAGCTGATGGAACTGCTGATCGAGGCCAGTCTGTGGCAACCGCAGTGGGCTGCGCTGTTGCTGCACTGGCAGCAGCAAGGTCATCGCTGGCAGCTGCTGCTGGGCAAAGAGGCGGCGGCCGCCCTCGATCAAACCGATGCACCCTGGGCGAGCAGCCCTCCAGACGGGGTGTTCTGCCCGGGAGCCCTGCTGGCTGCCTGGCTCGATGGGGATCTGCTGGTGGATTTTCATGTTGATCCCAGCCGCCAGATCCTGATCAGCGCCTCTACTTCCCTATTGACCCTCGCCAGGGAGCAGGGACTGCTCACCCTTGGCCCTGTGGGGGCCGATCTGCCGCTCACCCCCGAGGCCGATTTGGGCGCCGTGCTAAATCGCCTGCTGGCGCGCCGCGTGACGGTGCCGACCCTGGTTGAGGATCATCCGCTATCAGGCGTCGCGCTGCGACCGCTGCAGGCCGCCGATGATCGCGAGATAGTACGCTACTGCAACGACGAGGCGCTGGCCCGCTACACCCTTAATATTCCTCATCCCTATCCGCCGGAGGGGGCCCGCGACTGGCTGGCGCTCAGCTGGCGCAAGGCGGCGCTTGGTCTTGGCTGGAGCTGGGCCATCACCTTGCCAGAGGAGCAAGGTGCGGCGTTGCTTGGGGTGATCTCCCTGCACTGGAATGGCGAGCTCGCCTGGTGGGTGGGCGTGCCCTGGCAAAATCGCGGTCTGGCTACTCGGGCCGCTGGCTTGGTCAAGGGGTTCGCCTTTGACCAACTGCAACTGCCTGCGCTGACGGCTCGCCATATGCCAGACAATTTAGCCTCCGGCCGGGTGATGGCAAAAGTGGGGATGCACTATCGCGGGCGGCGCCATATCAGTGGTCGCCAGCCGTGTGATGTGAGTTACTGGCGACTGGATCGCGCCCCCTCCTTACCCAATCCCTTGGCCGAGGAGATTGCCTGCTGGCTTGCTGATGAGCGGATCGCCGTGGTGATCCTGTGGGATCCTGTAACGTTGGATCGGCAGAGTGCCAACGGCAAGCTGGCCATCTCGCTCTTTGTGGATGAGAGGGGCGCGGGGGAGGAGTCCTGCTCTATTCGCTGCCCGCCGCATCTTGAGAGGTCTCTGGAGGTGCACTGTTACCCCGTCGAACTGCTGGAGCAGGCCGAACCGGAGCAGTTGTCCCATCTTGGCGGCGTCTTGCTGAAAGACAGGGATGAACAGGGGCTGGCGTGGTTGCTGCAACTGGCCGCACTGCAGCGTCAAGGGCCCGAGCTGCTTAGCCGCGAGGAGCGCGCATCACGGCTCCACTGGTTCAACCAATTGATGGCGCAGGCGCTGGGCGGCAACGGTGACTCGCCGCAGATACGCTATCAGCAGTTACGGCTGCTGGTGGAGCTGCCGGAGCTGGTCGATGAGCTGGATGGCTGTTGGTATCAAACGCCAGAACTGACCTTTGAGCGGTTGGCGCGGGAGGCTCCCGCCCTCTGGTTTGCCTACCGGGAGGCGATGAACAGGGTCACCCCGGCTACGCTAACCGCCTTGCAGCAGCAGTTTGCAGCTCGTTTTCCTGAGTGCACCCTCCCATTTTTGGACAAAGGTACTCAGAATGACCAGCCGTTGTGTGGAATAATGCCCGCTCTGCTGTACGAGGAGTAATACCTGATGTTGAGAACCGAGCGCCCCGGTGACATGCTGCCGGTCTATGAGCTGCTGAGTGCCGCCTTCGGTCGTTCCGATGAGGCCGAACTGGTCAACCGCCTGCGCGAATGTGGCGCTGCCGTGGTGACCATGGTCGAAGAGGAAGAGTACGAGTTCATGGGGCACCTGATGCTAAGCCCGATCACCATTAACGGCATGGAAGGGCCCTGGCTCGGTCTGGCGCCGGTCGCGGTTCATCCCGACTGGCAAGGCCAGGGGATTGGCTCGGATCTTATCCGTGAAGGGCTTGATACGGCGCTCGAGATGGACTGGAAAGGGGTGGTGGTACTCGGGGATCCGGCCTATTACAGCCGTTTCGGTTTCCGCCCGGCCAGCGAGTTTGGCCTGCACTGCATCTATGAGGTACCTGCCGACTGCTTTATGGCGATGGAGCTGCAGGAGCGCGGTTTTTCGGGTGTGCAGGGTGAGGTGCTCTATCACCCCCTGTTTGATGAACTCCCCGACGAGCTGCCGGACGCGCAGGCAGAAGTGTCCCATTTATAGCGAGACGTCGCAGCGATAAGCCATAGCGAAAAAGCCCTCATTGAGGGCTTTTTCATCTTGTATTGATCCCTGCCGGGCTTATTCGAGCAAATTGGCTCAGGCAATGATGTCGAGCTGGGTGCCCTTGCGATTATCTTCGCCCACCATGTCACCCATCTGCTGGGCGAGCGGGCTCTGCTGGAATTGCATGTAGTCGCTGAGATTCTGCTGGCGCTGGTAGCGATTCGCAGCCTGATACATATCAGCCGTGCTCGGGCCCGACTTGCTGTCGCTCTCCTGACCGCTGGCCTCCAGGTAGCGCTCCACCACGGCTTTATCTTGCTGGTTAGCCGTATAAGAGACCGCCATGGTTCTGCGAGCCGTTGCTTTCTCTTCGCTCTGTGCCTGCAATTCATCCTTCTTGGTCAGTGCTTCGTTACGGGCCTGACTGACCTGCTCGGGCGTGACAGCGGGAGAGGAGGGGTATTTGCCGTAATCGGGCAGCGGCATGGGCCGGGAGGTGATTTGCATGGTGGCGCTTCTCTTGTGAACAGGGATGGACGCATGATACCCATCCATGTTAGCTCAATAAATCACCACCTGTCGGTTCATCAAGAGTGGGTTCAGTTTCGCACATCGATTGTTAATTGAACCGCATCTGAGTGACAAAAAAGGCGCCATAAGGCGCCTTTTTATCCTTCGGTTACTGCCGGATCAGTTGAAGAACCAGTAACCGCGGTTGACCAGACGGGTCAGCAATTGCAGGAAACCGGCCTGATCGGCCAGCTCCACCATGTCGGCCTGAGTGATGATGTCTTTGTCACACAAGAGCGAAATGGCTGCTGCGTCTTCGCTCTGCAGAGTCCAGGCTTCGCCGTCGATGAAGCATTGCTGGCTCTCGCCGCTAAACCAGACGGTGCGCAGACCCGGTACCTTGATGGCGGGCTCGCCCTGGGTCAGCAGGTCGGCCACTTCCTCGGCACTGTAGTCCGGCTCTACCGGATTGACGTCCAGATCGTGCTTGGCCTCGGAGATCATGGTGCCGAACCACTCCTTGAACAGGGTCTCGTCATCGAGTGCCTGTTGCATCAGCTCGCGCAGACGGTGCAGCTCGTGGGGCTGGATCTCGCCGTGACGGGCACGGGGCTTGAGATCGGCATCGCCGTAACGCTCGGTGCGCACCTCGTTGTCGATCAGGTGATCGGCAAAGGAGGAGATAAGCGCCTTGGCATCCGGCGCGCGGAAGCCCACCGAGAAGTTCATGGAGGGCTCGATGGCGTAGCCTTCGTGGGGGAATCCGGGCGGAATGTAGAGGATGTCGCCCGGCTCCATGATGACGTCGATGATCGCTTCGAACGGCTCGCAGTGCAGCAGGGCGGCGTGGGCGGCAAACTCGTTGAGGGGCTTGGCATCGCCAACCCGCCAGTGACGCTTGCCGATACCCTGGGTGATGAACACGTCGTAGTTGTCGATGTGGGGGCCGACACCCGCGTGCGGGGTGGAGAAGCTCACCATCACATCATCAAAGCGCCAGCCCGGAATGAACTGGAACGGCACCGCCAGCTCGTTCACCTCGGGGGCCCAGTGGTTGCAGGCCTGTACCAGAATGGTCCAGTTCTCTTCGCCCAGATGGTCGTAGGATTCGAAGGGGCCGTGGGCCGCATCCCACTTGCCGTCGAAACGGGTGACCAGACGGGACTCTACCACCTCTTCCATGGCCAGACCCGCCAGCTCGTCCGGGCTGATGGGATCCTGAAAGTCCTTGAAGCCGCCCTTTATAAGGAGCGGGCGCTTCTGCCAGTAGTGCTCGAGGAAGTGAGCGATATCCAGATTGAGTTCGTACATAGATCTTCTCGTCAAAGGGTTCGACAAAGGTCAGGAGAGGTCTTGCCAGAGGCGGCTGCCGGCCTCGGGCAAGCCCTCTTGCAAACCGTGTATAGGGTGCCACATAAAATAACCGGGGCCCTGTTGCAGATCATGCACAGGGCCCCGGTGGTCTCATTTATTCGCTTATTTCAGCAGATCAACCAGACGCTGGGCGTCACCGATGTAGTTGGCCGGGGTCAGCTTCTTCAGCTCAACCTTGACCGCTTCCGGCAGCTCCAGGGTGTCGATAAAGGTGCGCATCCCTTCGGCATCGACACGGCGGCCACGGGTCAGCTCCTTGAGCTTCTCGTAGGGCTTCTCGATGCCGTAGCGGCGCATCACGGTCTGGATAGGCTCGGCCAGCACTTCCCAGTTGGCATCCAGATCGGCGGCCATGGCGGCGTCGTTGGCTTCCAGCTTGGAGATACCCTTGAGGGTCGCCTGATAGGCAATCAGGGAGTAACCCACCGCCACACCCAGGTTGCGCAGCACGGTAGAGTCGGTGAGGTCACGCTGCCAGCGGGAGATGGGCAGCTTGCTCGCCAGATGCTGGAACACGGCGTTGGCCAGACCCAGATTGCCTTCGGAGTTCTCGAAGTCGATGGGGTTGACCTTGTGCGGCATGGTGGAGGAGCCGATTTCACCGGCGATGGTGCGCTGCTTGAAGTGACCCAGGGAGATGTAACCCCACACATCGCGGTCGAAGTCGATCAGGATGGTGTTGAAGCGGGCCATGGCGTCGAACAGCTCGGCGATATAGTCGTGCGGCTCGATCTGGGTGGTGTAGGGGTTCCAGGTCAGACCCAGGGAGGTAACGAACTCCTCGGAGAACTGGTGCCAGTCCACTTCCGGATAGGCGCTGATGTGGGCGTTGTAGTTGCCGACTGCGCCGTTGATCTTGCCGAGGATCTCCACCGCCATGATCTGCTTGTACTGACGCTCCAGACGGTAGGCGACGTTGGCCATCTCCTTGCCCATGGTGCTCGGGGTCGCCGGCTGGCCGTGGGTGCGGGAGAGCAGCGGCATGTCACGGTACTCATGGGCCAGACGCTTGATCTCGCCGATCAGCTTCTCGCAATAAGGCTTGATGACCTCTTCACGGGCGGTTTTCAGCATCAGACCGTGGGAGTTGTTGTTGATGTCTTCCGAGGTGCAGGCGAAGTGGATGAACTCGCTGACAGCCGCCAGCTCCGGGTTCACTTCGACTTTCTCTTTGAGGAAGTACTCCACCGCTTTCACATCATGGTTGGTGGTGCGCTCGATCTGTTTGATGCGGGCGGCGTCACTCTCGTTGAAGTTGCTGACGATGCCATCGAGCAGGGCGTTGGCGGCCGCGCTCAGGGCAGGGACTTCCGGGATCCCGGCGTGGCTGGCCAGTTTTTGCAACCAGCGCACCTCGACTTCGACGCGAAAACGCAGCAGGCCGAATTCGGAGAAGATAGGGCGCAGGGCATCGGCCTTGTCGCCATAACGACCGTCAATCGGGGAAACAGCAGTCAGCGCGGACAGCTCCATGGGGTGAACTCCTGATGATTTATGTGGGGGATCCGTATCCACTCGCGCGTGGGGCTGAGTCGTCATCAAGGCGGATGTGCGGCTGTTCACCCTGATGTCGACCTCGGCTGGCCCGCGCGCGAGCCGATGATTAGTAACGTTTGGCCAGCTCCACCATCTTCTTGCGGGCGAAGATGATCTGGGTGCGGCTGCCACCGAGCTGACGCCACAGCACGCAGGCTCGAATGCCTGCCAGCAGCAGGGCGCGCACCTTGTGCTGCACCAGCGGTTGCTGCAGGAACAGCGGGGTACCCGCCACCTGGATGCGCGGCCCGATCGGGCTGATAAGATCGCTGTAGATGCTCGCCATGTTGGCCAAAATCTGCTCGTCGAGCAGATCGAAGTGCTGTTGCTGGCGGCCAATCTGGCTGATCCGCTCACCCAGCATATTGAGAATGTCCTTGCGCTTGGCCAGCTTGCGCTCCAGCGCAATCAGGCTTACCACGTAGCGGGTCAGCTCGGCATTCTTCTGGCTGCCGTCGGCACCCAGCTGTTCGACCAGCGCGCGGTAGCCGTCGCGAATGGCCAGATGGGTGTTGTTGAACACCTCGAGCGGTTGGCTCGGGTTGGTCACCAGAATGCTGGAAAGGCTCTCGCGCAGGGCAGCCTCGTCACAGCTGCCGTCTCGGGCCACCTTCTGCACCAGATACGCGGCCTGGCAGATGCCGGCAAAGGCCATGGTTCTGTCTTGGAATTTATCGCTCACGTCTGCTGCCTTCTGTTAAGGATTCAAACCGGATGGCTGAAACGCTGTTCGATGATGCCGCCGCCCAGACACACTTCCCCGTCGTAGAAGACGGCGGATTGGCCTGGGGTCACCGCAGCCTGCTTCTCGTCGAAGATGACCCGGATGGTCAGATCGTCGATGGGCTGGATCAGGCAGGGGATATCCTGCTGACGGTAGCGGGTCTTGACGGTGCAGCGACGCGGCTCGCGAATGGGAGTGCGATCCACCCAGTGCAACTGGCTGGCAATCAAACCATCGGAGTAGAGGCGGGGATGTTCGCCCTGCGCCACCACCAGCACGTTGCGCTCGACCTCTTTGTCGACCACATACCAGGCCTCTTCGGTGGCATCTTTGCGACCACCGATGCCGAGCCCCTTGCGCTGGCCCAGGGTGTGATACATCAGACCCTGATGCTCGCCAATCACCTTGCCATCCACGGTCTCGATTTTGCCGGGCTGGGCGGGCAGGAACTTGGCCAGGAAGTCCTTGAACTTGCGCTCACCGATAAAGCAGATACCGGTGGAGTCTTTCTTCTTGGCGGTGATGAGATCCAGCTGCTCGGCGATGCGGCGCACCTCCGGCTTCTCCAGATCGCCAACCGGGAACAGGCTCTGACCCACTTGCTTTTCGCTCAGGGTATAGAGGAAGTAGCTCTGATCCTTGTTGGTATCGAGACCGCGCAGCAGGCGCGGGCGGCCGGTGCTGTCGTCACGGCGCACATAGTGGCCGGTGGCGATGTAGGTGGCACCCAGCTCTTCGGCGGCAAATTCGAGGAACGCCTTGAACTTGATCTCCTTGTTGCACAGGATATCCGGGTTCGGCGTGCGGCCAGCCTTGTACTCTTCGAGGAAGTGCTCGAACACATTGTCCCAGTACTCGGCCGCGAAGTTGATGGTGTGGAGTTTCATCCCCAGCTTGTCGCAGACGGCCTTGGCATCAGCCAAATCCTGGGCGGCAGAGCAGTACTCGTCCGTGTCGTCTTCTTCCCAGTTCTTCATGAACAAGCCTTCGACCTGATAGCCCTGCTGCTGGAGCAGGTAGGCCGAGACGGAAGAATCCACGCCGCCGGACATGCCGACGATCACCTTGATTTGGCTGTTGTCTGTCATTAGTCGAAGTTACCAGTTCGTTTAAACGGGGCGTATTCTACCAGAGTTTTGCGCCCCCGGTCACATATCCATGCCGCAGTTCCCATCAGGAGCCTGATAGCAGGAAATCGTTTTTCTGTTGTTGGCATTTGTTGCCGAAAAAGAGTGTCAAATGGCCTCAAATAAAGGCCTTGAGTGCCGACAGTGGCAGCCGTGTTCCCGCCAGATAATCCTGAATGCACTGCCACACCAAGGGGCTTCTCAGGGCCGGTTTGCACTCGGCGATCTCCTCCAGCGTGAGCCAGTGGCAGGCGAGGATATCGCCGTCAGGATCCTCTGGATGGTGCTGACCCGGCGCTTTTTCAAGGTCGAAGATGATGGCGGTGCGCACATAGGTGGCTTCGCTGTCGGCCGGTTTGTAGAGATAGGTACCAAGCCAGGCGGTCGGCGTGGCGGTCAGACCCGTCTCCTCTTTGAGCTCGCGGCAAGCCGCTTCAAGCAGGTTTTCCCCCGGCTCCACATGGCCGGCGGGTTGGTTGAAACGGCGCTGGCCTTTTATCTCCTCTTCCACCACCAGAAAGCGCCCCTGCCACTGCACCAGGGCGGCGACCGTCAGGCGCGCCTCCATGCGGGCGTGGCTGGTGGCCGATTGCTCTGTCTGATTGCTCATCATGACTCCTTGTCGTTGCTATTGGGATTGCCCGCACGGGCCGGTCGGCGTGCCGTTCCTCGCCCGCTGCTGCGGGGTTTGCTGCCGGTCGGGTTCGTGGCTGCGCGCTCGGTTGGGTGAATGCTGCGGGGGCGTTCGTCCCGTCTCGGCTGGCTGGCCCGCCGTGGCGCATCTCCTGCCGGTTTGGCCGGTTTGGCGGTATGAGCACCTGAACGGGATGAGGAGGGACGCGTGCTGCGGGTGGAGCTCGGCTCCAGCTCGGGGGCGGGTAGGCTGCGGCTCTCGCCGGGTGCCAGTCCATCCAGGGTCCAGTCGCCGATGGCGTAGCGAATAAGGCGCAAGGTGGGGTGGCCGATATGGGCGGTCATCCGCCGTACCTGCCGGTTGCGCCCCTCGATAATCTTGATCTCCAGCCAGCTGGTGGGGATCTCTTTGCGCTCGCGAATGGGCGGATTGCGCGGCCACACCGCAGGTTCATCCATAATGCGCGCACCGGCGGGCAGGGTCATGCCGTCATTGAGCTCCACACCGGCGCGCAGGGCGGCCAGTTTCTCCTCGCTCGGGATGCCTTCCACCTGCACCCAGTAGGTCTTGGGGGTCTTTTCCCCAGGCTGGGTGAGACGCGCCTGCAGCTTGCCATCGTTGGTGAGCAGCAGCAGCCCCTCGCTGTCGCGATCGAGCCGCCCTGCGGCATAGATGCCGGGCTCGCTGATGTAATCCTTGAGGGTCTCGCGGCCCGCCTCGTCGGTGAACTGGCAGAGCACCATGTAGGGCTTGTTCAGCAGGAGCAATTTGCGATCCTCTGGGGCCAGCTCCGGTTTGCGGGGGGATGCATGGCGGGTTGCGGCTGGTTTGGCCGCCGTGCGTGGGGCGTTATCGCGCGGCGTACGGTTGACAGAGAGACGGGAGCGGGGAGATTTCATCGGATACACACTTCAGACAGACGATGGCAGCGAGTGTACCACAGGGTGCTGAGGGCAGGATGAATGGCTGTGGCGTCACAACAAGCAGTGCCCAGAGCCAATTCGCCTAGCTCAGCAGGCTCTCGATGACGATAGCCTGACGGGCGGGGGCCGAGCCCGCCAACAGCAGGGCGTGGCTGACCACATCGTCGATCATCGCCTGCGCCAGTCGGGTAAGGGGGCGCAGGGTCTCCCGTCCGCTACCAACCGGCACCGCCAGCAGAATAATGGTCTGCACCGGCCCGATTTGAGAGCCCCACTCAATGGGCTCCTTGCAATTGAGCAGGGTCAGCGCTGGCTGGCTGATCCCTTCGCTCAATACATGAGGCATGGCAAGGCCGGGGCGGATGATGGTGGCCGAGACCTGCTCGCGCCGCTCCACTGCGGCGGTCAGTGTGGCGCGGTCGGTGATCAGCTCGGTGGGCAGCAGATCGATCAGATGCTCGAGCGCTTCGGCTTTGGTCAGCGGTTCGGGGCTGTGGGCCAGCTGGCGCAGGGCAAAATGGTAGTCGGGCAGGGCGTTGGCCAGTCGCAACTCCGCCAGCGCGGCGGTGCGCGAGCGAACCAGCGGTTGACCCAGCTCCCCGCACCAGCAGGTGAAGGCCATGTGGGCGAGCTCGGCATCGCACCCTTCAATTTGCAACTGGCAGAGATCGCCGGGTTGGGTGGCGAGGGTCAACAGGGAGAGCTGGTTGCTGGCGGCAACGGTCTGACGCCGGGTGAGGTTGGCGCAGCGGATGGTGGATTTGAACATCCCCGCCAGCCGGTTCAACTGCTTGGCCTGGGTGATGCTCAACCCCTGCTGGCAGTAGAAGGTAATTTCGCGGGTCAGCATCAGGCCGGGATCGGCAGAGCCTTGAGTACGGCGTTGGCATCCAGCAGCACGGTTTCCAGTCTCACCTGATGGATGGTGCAGCCAAGGAAGCGCTCTTTCTGCTCAATCTCGATATCGGAGGCAATCAGCACCAGGTCGGCGCTGGCAATATCGCGGGCGGTCAGCATGTTCTCCATGCCCATGGCGCCCTGAGTCTCGACCTTGATCTTGAGTCCCAGCCCAGTGGCGGCTTTTTGCAGGGCATCGGCAGCCATATAGGTATGGGCGATACCGGTCGGGCAAGCGGTGACGGCGACGATCTTCATCTGCTCTCTGTGATGCTGACAAGGGGGAGCAACAAGATAGCGCCAGCGGGGGGCTTTTACCAAAAGTCCATATGAAAAGTGGGATCTTGATGGGGATATGCCCGTCCCTTGAACGGCTGTACTGGCTGATATGGGCCAGCCGGAAGTGGATTTTCTCCAAACAACAAGGGCCACCCCTGTGGGTGGCCCTGAACAATCTGCGTCTGTTGTTATGGCTATCAGGCGGTCTGGGCAGCCAGCTCGGCGGCTTTCAGTTCGCGCTTGATGCGGCGGATCTTGCGCTCTTCGGCGACCGCGACACAACCCATCAGTACCAGACAGGCGGCGGCTGCGATATCCAGCGCCGCGAAGGTGCCGGTCCAGCCGGTCAGACCGAAGATGGGGGTGCCATCAGCAATCATGCCCAGACCCAGTTTGGCGAAGCTGTCACCAATCAGGTAAGCAAAGGTGCCCTTGACGCCATCGGCTACGCTGATGCCCTGCTTGGGGACGAAGCCCACGGCGGCGACGCCGATCAGCAGTTGCGGACCAAACACCAGGAAGCCCAGGGTGAACAGAGAACCCAGGAACATAAACTGGGTGGTCGCATGCTGGTAGAGACCCAGGGTGGCGATGATCAGCGCCAGCGCCACGCAGGCAACCAGACCACGACGGCCATTGGCCAGATCGGAGAGGTAACCCCACATCAGGGTGCCGACCAGTGCGCCCACCTCGAAGAAGGTAAAGCCCTGAATAGCCACGTCTTTGGAGAAGCCCAGCTCCTGGTGGGCATAGACGGTGGACCACTGGTCGATACCGATACGCACCACGTAGAGGAAGATGTTGGCAAAGCAGAGCAGCCAGATCACCTTGTTGAGCAACACGTACTTCACGAAGATCTGCCACTTGGTCAGCTGCTGCTCTTCGGTAGCGATATCCTCTTCGCTCGCCACTTCGTCAAACAGCTCTTCCACCTTGCCAAGACCATAGGCTTCCGGTGAATCGCTACCAAAGCGCAGGCCAATAAAGCCGACGATCAGCGCGATGATGGAGGGGAAGATAAACATGCCGAGCACGTTGCCATCGAACAGGTAGTTGGCACCGAACAGCGCCACACCGGCCGCACCGGCACCGCCCACGTTGTGAGAGAGGTTCCACATACCCAGATAGGTGCCGCGCTTGTTGCGAGGGGTCCACTTGGTGATGGTGGAGTAACTGCAGGAGCCACCACAGCTCTGGAAGAAACCGCTCAGGGCGTAGAAGAAGATCATGAAGTAGAGGCTGAAACCGGTGCCGCCCATGCTGGCACTGAAGCCCAGCATGCAGAGTGCGGAGAGGATCAGCATCAGCGGCAGGAACTGCTTGGTGTTCTTGCCGTCGGCATAGTAGGAGACGATGGTCTTGCCCACCCCGTAGGTGATGGAGAAGCCAAGGCCGATCATGCCAAGCTCGGTCATGGAGAGACCGTACTCCTGGATCATGTCATTTTGCGCAATGTTGAAGTTCTTGCGGATCAGATACATGGTCAAATAGCCAATAAATACAACCAGATAAGATTGCATAAACGGCTTGAACCAGAGCTTGCGCCGGGCTTCGACCGGCAGGTCCAGGGTGGGGACCCGGACCTGTTGGAGCAATTTCAACATCTTCGTTCATCCTCTGCGAGATAGACGGTATTTCCGCCGCGCCCCTCATTTGTAGATAGGTTGTTCGAGGTCACGCCACGGAAGGGGGAACGGAACGTCGGGGCTGTCAGCCGTTGCTGTGCTCGACGCTCCATCCATATAAACCCGGGCCCGGCACGGGATGACGGGGCGCATTGCCCATCGCGGTGCGGGTCACGACATCAGGTGAGGTGACTCTAATTAGAGGGGCAACAAATGGCTTGAGAGCCATCCCTAGTGGGGCTAGGAAATTTTCCTAGTTTTTGCGCTTTCGCGGACAAAGCGTGAGAAACATCACACCGCTGACGCCAGATTGCTGCCATTTCAGCCAGTTTGGCGCTCTGTGTGAGGTCTGGGCTGGTGGGATGGATAGGCCAGAAGGGAGCCAGGGAAAGGAAAGGGGATAGACGAGGAAGAGTGCTTATCGACCACTATTTCTCGGGGGGCGATATTGGGAAATACGGCTCGCCAGCCATCCCAAAAACAAGAGGCCACCCCGTGGGGTGGCCTCTTTTATGCTCTACGAGCCGCGATGGCGAGGGGAACTCAGGCCGCCTTGGCCAGAGTTACCTCGTCACTCTTTTTTACCCGCAGCTTTTTCAGGGCAACAGCGACCACACCGGTGACGATGGCACCGCAGATCATGCAGAGCAGGGCCAGCAGCGGCTTGTTGACGGCACCCAGCAGAGCCACGATAGGGCCACCGTGGGCAACGCTGTTGGTGATGCCGAACAGGAAGGCCATCACAGCGGCGGTCATGCTGCCCAGCACGTTGGCCGGAATGACGGCCAGCGGGTCACGGGCGGCGAACGGAATCGCCCCTTCGGAGATACCCACCAGACCCATGGCACCGGCGGCTTTGCCCGCTTCGATCTCGGACTCGTCGAAGATGCCGAGCTTGCGACCGAGCACGGTAGCCAGCGACATGCCAAGAGGCGCAGCCGGGATGGCGCAGGCCATGGCCCCCATGAACTGGGTCTGACCGGAGGCGATCATGCCGACGGAGAAGAGGAAGGCCACCTTGTTGACCGGGCCACCCATATCAAAGCCGGCCATACCACCCAGCACGATACCCAGCAGCACCAGACTGCCACCACTCATGGAGAGCAGCATGGCGTTGAGGCCAGTCATCATGTCGGCAATCGGGGCGCCGATGATGAAGATGAAGACCGCAGCGATAAAGAGCGACCCGACGATGGGGGCGATCAGGATCGGCACTAGCGGTTGCACCATCTTGTGGTACTGACGGGTGGCAATCCAGCGCACCAGATAACCGACCAACAGGCCTGCAATGATGGCACCGATAAAGCCGGTACCGGCGTCAGCGCCGTAGAAGCTGCCGTTGTTGGCGATCCAGCCGCCGATAAAGCCCGGTGCCAGTGCCGGACGATCACCGATGGCGTAGGCGATATAGCCCGCCAGAATGGGGATCATCAGGGTGAAGGCGGCCACGCCCACGTTGAGGATCTGGTTCCACATGCTCCCTTCCGGGATCTGCATGCCGCTCGGAGTCGGGTTGCCGCCGATGGCCAGTGACAGGGCGATAAGCAGACCACCGGTCACTACGAACGGGATCATGTGCGATACGCCGTTCATCAGGTAGCGATAGAGATCCGAGCTGCCGCCGCTGGCGCGCTTCTCGTCACCCTTCTTCTCATCCTTGTCAGCCACATAGGCGGGGGCTTTCAGCGCCTGCTCAATCAGACCCTTGCCATCCTTGATGGGGGCTTTTACGCCGGTCTTGATGAGCGGCTTGCCAGCGAAGCGGGCCATGTCCACCTGCTTGTCACAGGCGACCACGATGGCGGTGGCGCGGGCAATCTCGTCTGCGGTCGGGCTGTTCTTGACACCGATGGAGCCGTTGGTCTCCACCTTCACCTCATAACCCAGCTCCTTGGCGGCGCGCTCCAGCGACTCGGCCGCCAGATAGGTGTGGGCGATACCGGCCGGGCAGCCGGTGACACCGATAATAAAGCCTTTGCTGGTGGTCGGGGCCGGGCTCTGCTCCTCTTTCTTGGTCAGCAGCAGCGCCAGCGCATCGGCCGGGGTTTTTGCCGCCAGCAGTTTGGCGATAAAGCCCTCTTCGATCAGCTTGCCGGAGAGCTCGGCCAGCACTTCGATATGGTGGTTGGCGCCGCCATCGGGGGAGGCGATCATAAAGAAAATGTGGGACGGCTTGCCATCTTCGGCGCCGTACTCGATGCCGTTGCGGCTGATGCCGATGGCGACCGCCGGATTGCATACCGCCGCACTCTTGGCGTGGGGCAGGGCCACGCCCTCTTCAAAGCCGGTGTTACCCAGCTCTTCGCGGGCCCACAGATCCTTGATAAAGGCCTGCTCGTTGCTGACTTTGCCTTGCGACGCCAGCAGGCGGGCCATTTCGGTGAAGACCTCTTCCTTACGCGTCGCTTTCAAATCGAGGTTGATCAGATGTTCATTGATCAAGGTGGTGATCATGGCGCTCTCCCCGCTTCCGGTGACGGAAGCTATGCGTGAGTACGTATCGACGTACTGGATAAAAATGACCTGTTCATTATCGTGGCTCGCTCGCCCCATCCCTATCGGACAAATGTGCTAATCACTGGATTTTTGTGCGCAGTAAAACGCGATGTGATGAAGATCCCGTTTTCAGGCAGGACTCACCATTTTCAGGTTATTGCTAATTTTGTCTTTAAAAACAAATAAATGGATTGTGGTTGGTCTCGTAGCCAGGTTTGTAATGCGTCATGTCAATAACATGTCAATAAATTAATCACCAGCAGGGTCTGGATTTATATGTGGTTTTAAGGCGTTATCAGATGTGACCCTTCTCACAAAAAGTCGCCATTTCGTCGGGCGGATTAGGATTTTTATGCGCCTGATGGCGGAGGCCAATCGCATTGGCTGGGCGAGCGCAGAGGGGCGTTGTTTGGGAAGAAAGTGTGGTGGCAAGAGAGGGATGGCCGAAAAGAGAGAGGTGATAACACGAACGTTCGAATACGCTGCGCTATTCGAACCTGCGGATTACACCATATGCGCCACCGACCCCAGCCAGTTGGGAACTTGTTGCCGATACCACTCCAGATATTGCTGTGCCTGCGGCTTCTCTCTTCTGGTCAGCAGATTGGTGACCTCAATAATCAGCCAGCACTTGGCCATGACGAGATGGCGGAGCAACCGGTCGCCAGAGAGCAGCGAACTGTGGCGCAGATAGCGTTCAATGATGGTTTCATATTCAGCCAGCGAACCCATCCGCGGCACCAGCGGGGCCAGATCGATGGCCGGACTACCATAACCAAATCGCTCCCAGTCAAACAACACCAGCTCACCATTGTCGCGGGTGCCCCAGTTTCCCTCGTTGCTATCTCCCGAAATCAGGTATGACTCCTCGAATAGTTCGTGGCCGACTTGCTGGATATGGCGGATCTTCTCGTTTACCGCTTCCGGCAGGCAGAGTACAGAGAGCGCCTCGTTGGTGTCGGCGAGCGACCAGCCGTGAGTTTTCACCGCAAAGTCGGGCTGATAGTTGGCGTTATGCAGGCAGGCCAGCTGAGCAAAGGTCTGTTCGTTGTGGTGCAGCTGCGTGAGCGTGACCGGATGAGGGATCTGCTCAAGGAACAGGGTCTCCCCTTCGACCTTGAGCAGGGAAGGAGTGTTGAGCCCGCTCAAATGCAGTGCGGCGCGTTGGTAGAAATGGCGCTCGACAGGCGATGCGCAGCTTTTTCTGATACAGGGCTTGCCATCCAGCAGCTGGATATTTACTGAAGCGCCCCCCATTTTCGCCAACTCCTGTTGCGTCATCCTCTACCCCGTTAGCTATGAGTTGTCAGGTGCGTGAGATAGCTATTTACTTCTGCCCGAGTCGTGAAACGGTGCTTGTCGTTTGGGAATCGATCAAACAGCTCGCGATGGAATTGGCGGGAGCTTTTACCGGCTCGCTGCCCATATTCCGATGCCCACACCAGCAGTTGTTGAAAGCTCTTTTCGGCTGCCACTGCATCCCGTTGCCTGGCACTTTGTGATCCACGCGATAGCAGTGAATCACGGCATACTGACCAGTCGAGATCCAGAAAGAGAAGGGTATCAGCGGCATCAAGCAGTTGCTCGGCCAGGGCACCAAATACCCCTTCGACCATCCATGATGGCTCTTGAGCAAGGGTTTGAATGGCATGATCAATCTCATGCTGGGGCCGTTTTTGGTTAAAGCCGCCCGGCTGCCAGACGATAGTGTCCAGATTGACCTCGCGGATAGTTAACTGCTCAGCCAATCGAGCTGCCAACCAGCTCTTGCCCGATCCCGAGTTGCCAATAATCAGAATACGTTTCATCTATGAGTGCTCTTTTCTGGAACAGATATCTGGAGGCGGGAAAGTAGAGGTGATGACGCGAATATCCGATACGTCTTGCTATTCTAACCTATGTGCTACGAAATTATTTTATAAACCTGTATGGATTAAAACATTAATTTTCATTGTTTTCAGGCTTATCGTCTGTGAGGGATAAAAAATGTGAAATCAGCATTAACATTACTCGGAGAACTTCAATTATTATTGTTGTTGATATTATAATTAGCGTGATTTCAATGGCGGTATAAAAAACATCCCTGCTAGGTAATAACGCATGATTTGGATAGTTTATTAGAGGAATGCCCACAACCCTGAAATATGGTAGTAGCAAAGATAGAAAAAGAAATACAACTAAGGCTATGACATCAACTTTTAAGCTATCTATAAATCCATTGAATGAACCGAACTTTCTTTTCATGTTGCTGGTTAAGCTTATTATGACGCTTAATATAATTGAAATCCCAGCTATAATACCTCCGAGAATTGCGCCTAATATTCCCGGAGTGTTGGACTCTATAATTATGTAGGCTTGCTTATCTCCAGAGGAAAGTGATAAGGAAATTAAGAAGATACTAATGAATATTGCCAATGTTTTTAACATTTCATTTTTCTTCTATTATATCGTTGTAGTCGTATTGAGGTCTGTATAACTCAACAATTTGAATTAATTCTTCAACATCATAGTTATTAAGTTGTAACTCTGTAATTCCTTTACCTTCCATAACAACTATAGTTGCTGTTTTCTCGCTTTTAACTTGCCATAGCTGGGTTTTATGCCCAAATAACTTTCCTTTTAATGACCAATTTCCGCCACCTTTTCTACACCATCTAACCATGTTGTTTAAAAATCCATCTGTCTTTAGGTTTAATTTCTTGTCCTTATTTTCAAAAGTGGTTGTAATTTTGTTAGCGTTAGTGACTTCAGCAGTGTCAATAAGCGCTTTTTTCATTTCCATTTCAGTATGGCCGAATAGATTGGGAGGTAGCAACTCGAAGGAGACTGATTCTACAAATTCAAACCTGTCATATTCCTCCCAAAAATTATTGCTTTCTTCATTTAAAACTGGCTCTATGTCTACTCTTAACCCTAGTTCCGCCAGTTCTATGTTGTTGGCAATTTTGATGAAAGCTTTGCATGCCGCAGTTGGTGTTGTAAAAACGGTCGTCTTTTTTTCTAATAGGATCACCTGCTGTTGCCTATCCCACAGCCAAACCATTGGTGGGTAATCATCGATACTATATTCGTTAAATTCTGAGTCATGACCATGTAAGCTTTTGGCTTTTGCAACCATTCCTCCCATCACGCCACGATTTCTGCCATCAACAAGTACCTTTATGGAGTAAAGTTTTTCACCGTATTCATCTTCTGGTGGATTTTCAACTGCGTGAAAAATTGCATTTTCAAAAGAAAAAATATCTTTCGACATATTTTCATTAATAAATAACTGTGGCTCTGTCGCGACTAAAGATACTCGTAATGCATAAAAGTTCATTATTGTATTCTCAGTATTAAATATTTTATTTAAATAATTCTGTGGCATACATCGACTTTAACCATCTATTTAAATAGAGGTTAACGCCATTCACATTCTGGTTTGAGAAGGTAAACGGAGTGCTCCCTTAGGAAAGAGCTAGCGTTTTCGCTTCGACCACCAGTGTATTGATTAGAATCATGCTGGGGTAATTGGTGAAAACCCACGCTACCGCCCGTGGATTACAGCCTCCAGCCTGCTGCGGTTATCCGGCGATGTAGTGGATGGCGAAACGGCTGCACAGGGTTATCTCTGCAAGAGTGGTTGCCAAGTGGAGCATATTAATCGAGAGAGGGGCAGGGTAAAACCGCAGTCGGGCAAAAACCTGCCAAAGATCAATAAATTGCTTAATAAGCGGCTGTTATCTGACCGCTTGGCGCGGCGACCGCAAGCTGAGCGTCACTTCTTGCTGGGTACTACCGCCACTCAATACTCCAGAAACTTCTCCCCGCACCGCTCACAAATAAGATGTTTTACATGGGTAGTCTGGTAGGCCAGTGTTTCACCAAACGCCCAGTTGGTGATGCTGCTGGAAGTAAAGGCTTGCCAGAAGGCTTTGCGCGGATCCTGGGGCATGATGTCCTGGCTGTGATCGCGGGCGACCAGCACCACGATATGGCGGGTACGCTCGCCGCATTTGTCACAGCGATGGATTTCAGTTGGCGGATTCTGGTCGTGCGGGTTGCTCATAAAGGGGCTCGTGAAGAGAGTGGACGCCCATCATATTCCTCTCCACTTGGCTCTCAATCTCTCCTTGCCGGCGCAGTGAGCAGGCTCACATTTTGCGCCCCCTCTTTGTTATTTGCCCGCGCGCCGCAGCCGTGTGCTTCTGGCCGATGCCCACTTCTGCGGTTTGCTGGTGAGCGGTGATGATATGGCGGTTGGGGCGAGCTCGGGTTGCTGCAGATGGGCCAGCCTTGCCAGCTCAAGCCGACTCCCGCTTTTGCAGATTGGGGGTGATGATATGGCGGTTGGGGGCGAGTTCGGGTTGCTGCATCCGGGTCAGCAGTCGTTTTGCCGCCTGACGGCCGATTTCGCGGGCCGGTGAGCTGACAAAGGTGAGGGCGGGGGAGGTGAGTTCTGCCTCCGCCACATCGTCAAAACCGAGCAGGGCCACCTGCTGGCCGATGTAGTTGTCCTTGCCCACGGTGCGGCCGCTCGCCTCGACGCCATAGATGGCGCCGAGCGCCACCTCGGGGTAGTGGCAGAGCACGGCGGTCACCTTGGGGTGCTGGTGCAGCAGCTGGGCGATGGTGTCGGCGGCGCTGCGCTGGGTGCGCTCGCACTCCAGTACCCACTCCGGTTTGAAGGGCAGGCCATATTGCAGCAGGCTGGCGCAGTAGCCGCCGATCCGCTCGGCGCGGGTGAGGGAGTCGGCCCGCCCGCCGACATAGGCGATATGGCGGTGGCCCTGCTCGATAAGGTAGGTGGTGGCCTGCTTGGCGGCGTGGGTGTTGTCGGGGCCGATAAAGTCGACGTCATCACGATAGTAGGAGCGGGCGGCGCACACCACCGGCAGTTCGGAGTCGAGCAGGGTCTCCAGGGTTTTGGCCGCCGCGCCGCGCACCGGATTGAAGATGATGCCCGCCACCCCCTGCCGTGACAGGGAGTGGATGCTCTGCTGCAGCCGCTCCGGGCTGTGGCCGCACTGGGTCAGAAACAGCAGATAGCCCTGCTGCTCAAGCACCTCGCTCACCCCGGCGGTCACCTCGGTATAGAAGGGGTCGGTGATGTCGCGCAGGATCAGCCCCACCAGATTGGACTGCTGGCTGCGCAGGTTGGCGGCGGCACTGTTGGGCACATAGTCGAGCTCTTTTATCGCCTGCTGCACCCGCTCGGCGGTGGCCGGCGAGATGCGCCCCTTGCCGTTGAGCACCATGGAGACGGTGGTGACCGACACTCCCGCCCGCTGGGCGACATCGGTGATCTTGGTGGCTTTGGCAGAGAGGGATTTGGGCGACATAGGGCGAACGGATGACGGACAGTTGAGAGCGAGGCTCAAGCATACCTGCTCATATGCCCAAGTGAAACGTTACATCACCATCTGGCCGATCCGGCTCACAAATTTGGATCCTGCTGCCAGCCAGCCCCCTTATTCTGTGATCCTGTCGGCACTTGTAAATTGATAAAACGTTTTATCATCCAGCAAAACCTGATGCTGACCCGCGCCTCTGCGTCGAAATTGCCACGAGCAGCCACGGGGAAAGCCGCAGATATTGCTGTCTATTCACAAGGAGCCGTTTCATGGCCAAGCCTCAAGCCAAATCCACCATATGGGAGTTCCTGCAGAGCCTCGGCAAGACCTTTATGTTGCCGGTCGCCCTGCTGGCCTTCTCGGGCATCCTGCTCGGTGTCGGCAGCTCGCTCACCAGTGATGCGGTCAAGCAGAGCATGCCCTTCCTCGACAATACCGTGCTGCAACTGCTGTTCCTTTGGATGACCAAGGTGGGGCTGGTGGCCTTTATCTATCTGCCGGTGATGTTTGCGGTGGCCATTCCGCTCGGACTGGCGCGAGAAGAGAAAGGGGTCGCGGCCTTTGCCGGTTTCGTCGGCTATGCGGCGCTCAACCTCTCCATCAACTTCTACCTCACCGTGGCTAACGTCATCGGTGACGCGGCGGCGGAGAAGGCCTACGGGGTGAAATCGATCCTCGGCATCAGCTCCATCGACACCGGGATTCTGGGGGCCATCATCGTCGGGGTGATCGTCGCCAAACTGCACGCCCGTTTCTACACCTACAAGATGCCCGATGCGCTCGCCTTCTTCGGCGGTGCCCGCTTCGTGCCCATCATCACCGCGCTGGTGCTGGGTGTGGTCGGTCTGGTCGTGCCGTTCGTCTGGCCCTGGTTTGCTGCCGGCATCAATGGCATCGGGGCGCTCATCTCCCACGCCGGTCCCTTCGGCCCCTTCCTGTTCGGTACCGGTGAGCGCCTGCTGCTGCCGCTCGGTCTGCACCACATTCTGGTGGCGCTGATCCGCTTTACCGAAGCGGGCGGCATCCAGCTGGTATGCGGTCACGAGGTGAGCGGCGCCCTCAATATCTTCTACGCCGAGCTCTCCTGCGCCGACACTTCCGGCTTCTCTGTCTCTGCCACCTCCTTCCTCTCTCAGGGCAAGATGCCAGCCTTCCTCGGCGGCCTGCCGGGTGCGGCGCTCGCCATGTATCACTGCGCCCGCCCTGAAAATCGCGGCAAGATCAAGGCACTGCTGGTCTCCGGCGTGGTGGCCTGCGTCATCGGTGGTATCACCGAGCCGCTGGAGTTCCTGTTCCTGTTCGTGGCGCCGGTGCTCTACGTTATTCACGCCATCCTGACGGGTCTGGGCTTTATGACCATGGGGCTGCTCGGCGTCACCATCGGCAACACCGACGGCAACCTCATCGATTTTCTGGTGTTCGGCGTGCTGCAAGGCGCCGCCACCAAGTGGTATCTGGTGCCGGTCGCGGCTGCGATCTGGTTTGCCATCTACTACAGCGTGTTCCGCTTCGCCATCGTGCGCTTTAACCTGAAAACCCCCGGCCGCGAAATCGAAACCAGCGAGGCTGCCCAGCCCGCGGGCAAGAAGGCTGGCAACAGCGGTTACAACGGTGAAATCATCCTTAACGCCCTGGGCGGCGCCGATAACATCTTGGCGCTCGATAACTGCATCACCCGCCTGCGGATGTCGGTGCAGGACATGAGCCGGGTCGATGACAAGGTATTGAAAGCAAACGGCGCCATCGGGGTGATCAAGCTCGACGAGCACAACCTGCAGGTGGTGATCGGCCCGCAGGTGCATCTGGTGAAAAACCAGCTGCAGAGCCTGATGGGGGCCTGAACCGGCCAATAAGAACCGAACGGGGGGCGCAAGCCCCCCTTGTTTGCCTCTCCCAATATGTCTCCTGTTTATGGAGGGAGAAACTTCATGCACGATATTTATGACTTCGACCATGTGGTCGACCGCCACGGCACCTACTGCACTCAGTGGGACTATGTAGCCGACCGTTTTGGCCATGCCGACCTGCTCCCCTTTACCATCTCCGACATGGATTTCGAGACCGCCCCCTGCATTCGCCAGACGTTGGCAACCCGACTTGAGCACGGGGTATTTGGCTACAGCCGCTGGAATCACGACGACTTCAAGGGGGCGGTGAGCAACTGGTTTGCCCACCGCTACGGGGCGAGCCTCGACCCCGAGACGCTGGTGTACGGCCCCTCGGTCATCTATGTGATTGCCCAGCTGGTGAGCCTCTGGTCGGCGCCGGGGGAAGGGGTGCTGGTGCATACCCCCGCCTACGACGCCTTCGGCAATATGCTGGCTGCCAACGACAGGGTGCTGCTGCCCTGTCCGCTCAAAAAAACAGAGGGGAGTTACCAGATCGACTGGCAATGTTTCGAGCAGCAAGCGGCCCGCTCCGATTGCCGGATTTTGCTGCTCTGCAGCCCCCACAACCCCACCGGCCGGGTCTGGACGCGGGATGAACTCGGCCGGATGGCCGCTATCTGCCAGCGCCATGGGGTCAAGGTCATCTCGGACGACATCCATATGGATATGAGCTTTGCTCGCTACCTGCCGTGGAGCGAGGTGGCGCCGGACGATCACTGGGCGCTGGTTAGCTCGGGCTCCAAATCCTTCAATATTCCCGCCCTTGGCGGCGCCTATGCCTTTATCGCCAACGCCGAGGCGCGCGCCGCCTATCTGCAACGGCTCAAGGCGGCCCACGGCCTCTCATCGCCGCCCATTCTCGGGGTGCTGGCCCATATCAGCGCCTATCGGGACGGCGCTGGCTGGCTCGATGCGCTCAAATCCTACCTGCACGGCAATCTCGCCCATGTGGCGGCGCGGCTCAACGCGGCTTTCCCCGCCATCGACTATCGGGTGCCCGAGGGAACCTATCTCGCCTGGATTGATCTGCGTGGCCTTGGCATCGACTCCCCCGAACGGATGGATGCGCTGCAAACTTTGCTGGTGGAGAAATACCGGGTCGCCATCATGCGCGGCGACACCTACGGCCCGGAAGGCACAGGCTATATCCGACTCAATGTCGGCTGCCCGCGTTCAAAGGTCGATCAGGGGCTCGACGCTCTGATCGGCGCGCTGGGGGAGCTGGTGTAAGGCAAATCCATTCAACATGAGAAACATAACGGGGCCATCAGTGATGGCCCCGTTATGTGGGGAAATATAAAAAACCGCCCCGGATATCCGGGGCGGTTTTTATTTGGTGATACCGAGATGAGTCGTGGACGACACAAGGGCTCAGCGATAGCGGCCACGTACCGAGCTGCTGGCGCGGCCGGCCATCTTGATCAGGCTCTGGCGGGTGTGCAGGTGGCAGAGCGCGACGCCGAGGGCATCCGCCGCATCCGCCTGCGGGGTGGCGGAGAGTTTCAGCAGATGGGTCACCATATGCTGCACCTGCTCCTTGGCGGCACCGCCAGTGCCCACCACTGCCTGCTTGATCTGGGTAGCAGAGTATTCGCTCACCGGCAGATAGGCGTTGACCGCGGCGACGATGGCGCTGCCCCGGGCCTGCCCCAGTTTCAGGGCCGAGTCGGCGTTGCGGGCCATAAAGACCCGCTCGATAGCAAACTCGGTGGGTTTGAACTGGGTGATGATCTCGCATACCCCGTCATAAACCTGCTTGAGGCGCTCCGGCAGCTCGCCGCAATCGGTGCGGATGCAGCCAGAGCCCAAGTATTCGGCCTTGCCGCCCACGACCCGGATAACCCCGTATCCGGTGATCCGTGAACCCGGATCGATGCCCAAAATAATGCTCATGGGTGTTGATTGCTCTAAACGCGAGTGATGGCCGCCAAGATAGCAAACTGTGGCCCGTTTGGCTGTATATCCCGGGTCAAGCGTGCAAAGATTGGCCAGCCTGCAGGATGGCTACCCCTTGAACAATTCTATGGTGTCGCCATCCTGCAGGCTGCCTGCGCCACGCACCACTACCCGATCACCCTGCTTGAGGGCACCGCTCACCGCCACCTGCTGGCTGTCGCCAAACAGCACGGTGACCGGCACCCGATTCACCTTGAGCGCCTTGCCGCTTCGCGCTACCTGATAGACCACGCTGCCATCGGTGCCGAGCACCAGGGCGTCCCGGGGCAGCAGCATGCTCTGTTGCTCCCCCAGTGGCAGGGCAACCCGTACCGGCGAGCCGATGATGAAAGTGCCCGCTTCCGGTTTGAGGCGCAGCTCGATGAGGCGCGACTTGGGATCGGCGCTGGCGGCCCGCTGGTAATAGACGCCGTGACCGCTCAGCTGCTCCCCCTCCACCCGCAGCCGGGTTTGCGGCGCCAGCTGTTGGGCCCAGAGGATGGGGGCCTGCAGGCGGATATCCGGCTGATCCGGGTTGACCAGCTCCAGCGCCTGCTCGCCCGCGTCCACATGCTCGCCGGGCTGGATGAAGTGGTTGTTCACCACCCCGTCGAACGGGGCATAGATGTGGCTGCGGCGCAGCTGTTCTTCAATCTGGTTCACCTGTATGGCGGCCAGCCGCTCGGCCAGCGCGGCCTGCTCCACATCGTAACTGGCCTTGTCGTACTGGCTTTGGGAGGCGCTCTTTTGCTGGTGTAGCCGGGTGATCCGCTGGGATTCGGCGCGGGCGAAGCGCAAGTTGCTCTGCCATTTCGCCTGCTCGGCGCGAGCCTGCTCCAGCGAGAGGCGCAGTGCCGCACTGTCGAGGCGCAGCAGCTCGTCCCCTTTTTTGACCCGGCTGCCAAATTCGGCGATCCACTCCACCCGGCCGCTTACTTCGGCGCTGAGCGCCGCCTGCTGACGGCTCGCCACCGTGCCGCTGACCCAGATATTGGCGGCCGCATCCCCTTGGGTCACATCCGCCAGGGTCACCATCTTGCCCTGATCGGCCAATACCGGTAGCGCACTGCCTGCAATCAGCGCAGCGCCAGCCAACATTCGGGTAATCATATGTGTCATCGATGAGCTCCTTGCTCAGGCCCGCTGGCGCAGGGGTTGTGGGATCGCCACCTGCTCCCCGAGACGCAGGAAGGCAGGCAACAGGATCAGGGTAAACAGGGTACTGCAACTCATGCCGCCGACAATGACGGTGGCGAGCCCGCGGTAAATTTCGCTCCCCTCACTCGGGCTCAGCATCAGCGGCAGCATGCCGAAGATGCTGGTGAGGCTGGTCATGGCGATGGGGCGCATCCGGCTTTGCAAGGCATCAGCCACCGCCAGCTGACGGCTCATACCGTCCCGTTCAGCGGTGCGGGTCTGATGCACCAGCAGGATGGCGTTGTTGACCACCAGTCCCAGCAGGATGACAAAGCCGATGATGGTGAGCAGGTCCATCGGCAGCGGCACCAGCAGCCCGCTCAGTTGCAGCGCCAGCACGCCGCCAACCGAGGCAAGGGGCAGGGTGAGCAGCACCAGCAGGGCATCCTTGATGGAGGCAAACACCCCCCACAGCAGCACCAGCAGGATCACCACGGCGAACAGGAAGATGGTCCCCAGATTGTCGAGCGCCTGTTGCAGGCTGTCGGCATTGCCGGCAATGCGCAGCTCGCCACCGGCGGGCAGCAGGGGGCGGATGGCGGCAAAACTGCGGTTTTTCAGGGTGTCGATCACCTGCTCCATGGTCATGCCCGCCGGGGGCGCTATCTGCAGGATGATGCTGCGACGCCCATCGGCCCGGAAGATACTGGCCGGGCCCATGTCGTGCTCCACCCGCAGCAGCTCGCCAAGGGGGACGATGCGCCCGGAGGGGGTGGCCAGCGGCACTGCCTTCAGTTCGTCCGGATTGGCGGAGCTCTGCCCCATCAGCATGATGTCGAGCCGATCCTCGCCGTCGAAATACTCGCCAACCCGCAAGCCGTCGCCAAAGGTCTGGATGATGGTGGGCAAGGGCGTGCGATCCCAGCCCACTTCGGCAAGGCGCCGATCTTGCGGCACCAGTTTGAGCTCGGGGGCGGTGAAGTCGAGACTCGGTTCGGGCCGGACCTGTGCTCCTGGCAGGTCCTTGCTGAGGATCCCCATGCTGGCACGGGCCGCCTGATAGAGCTCGGGCAGGTTACCCCCCTGCAGCAGCAGGGAGACGCCGTTCTCGCTGTCAAAGCCGCCAAACAGCGACCCCTGACCGCCGAACACCCTGGTGTCGGGAATACCCACCAGCAGCTGTTTCATCAACAGGCTCTCCAGCTCCTTGATGCGGTTTTCGTCTTTGGGGCGCACGCCAATCTGGGCGCCCCCCGGGTAGCGCAAGATGTAGTAGTTCTTGAGGGCAGGCTCTTTCTCCCCCTTCATGTAGGGGGCGAGGCGGGCGATCAGGGTATCGATCACCTCTTCGCGCTGGGCCTTGAGGTTGACCCCGGGGGTGAAGTTCATCCAGACATCCACCGCGTCCCGTTTTACGTCTGGCAGATAGTCCATCTTGGGCAGCAGCGCCCAGGTGGCCAGTACCGGCAGACTCATCATCAGGGTGATGACCGTCCAGCGCTGGCGTGAGGTCGAGGTCCAGCGGATCACGTGACGGGTGGTGCGCTGCCACAGCGACGCATAGGGGTCGGTCAGCGTTTCATGTCCCATCCAGCGCGCCGCCACCGCAGGCAGCACGATGACGGCGACCAGCATGGAGACCGTCACGGCGCAGGCGATGGTGAGCGCCAGATCGGCAAACAGTTGGCCCTCCACATCGTTGAGCAGCAGCACCGGCAGGAAGATGGCGACCGTGGTGAGGGTGGATGCCACCAGCGCCGTCCACACCTGACGGGTACCTTCGAGCGCCGCCTCCGCCTTGCTCAAATCCCCCCGCTCGTGGCGTCGGTAGATACTCTCCAGCACCACGATGGCGGCGTCGAGCACCATGCCGACGGCAAAGGCGATGCCCGCCAGCGAGATGATGTTGAGGGTGCGATCCATCACCTTGAGCAGGCAGAAGGTGAGCATGATACTGATGGGGATGGCGAGGGCAATCATCAGGGTCGCCTTGAGCTGGCGCAGGAAGAGCCAGAGGATGGCGCAGGAGAGCAGCACCCCGAGCCCCAGGTTGGCAGTGACCATGCTGACGGCGCGATTGATATAGAGGGAGGCATCGAATGACTGCTCCATGTGCAGCCCGACCGGCTCCAGCACCTCGCGGTTGAGCTCGTTCACCCGAGCCTTGATCGCCTCAAGGGAGGCCAGGGCATTGGCGCCGCTCTCCTTGAAGATCTGGGCGGCGATGGCGGTATTGCCGTTCTGGATCCGTAGCACCGGGTTCTCTTCCCGGGCCACCCTTACTTCTGCTACATCCCGCAGATAGATGGGTAGGCCATTGCGCCAGTCCACCACCTTGTCCCCCAGCGTCTCGACATCGTAACGACCGGCGAAGCGCAGCTTGTACTCCCAGCGACCGATGTCGAGGGTACCGGCCGACACGTCCCAGCCGGTGGTGGCGCGGCTGGCCAGTACCGGGATCTCCACTCCCAGCTCGGCGGCGCGGTAGGGGTCGAAGCGGATCTGGATCTGGCGCTCGTTGATCCCCTCGACTGCGACCGTCGAGACCCCTTCGATGCGCTCCAGCTCGGGTTTGACCCGCGCCTCGATCAACGCCTGATGATCATCGATCACCCCCTTGGCACCGGGCAGCTGCTGGATGAAGAAAAAGGTGAGGGTATCGTTGCTGCTGTAGTTGTTGACGTAGGGGCCGCCGATCTTGTCCGGCAATCCCGAGACCCGGTTCAGTCGCGAAATCACGTCGAGTTGGGCCCGTTGCATGTCTGTGCCGAGGGCAAACTCCATGTCGATTTCGGTAAAGCCGGGATAGCTGTTGCTGACAAGGCTCTTGAGCCCTTGCACCCCCTGCATCTCCTGTTCGATGGGGTCGGTGATCTCCGACTCCATCTCCTGGGGCGAGGCTGAACGCCAGCTCACCGAGATGTTGAGGTGTGGACGGTCGATGTCGGGGAACAGCTGGATCGGCAGTCCCCGGATACTGAGCAGGCCCAGCAGGAAAATAAGCACGATCGAGACCGCCACCCAGATGGGGCGTTCGATCGCCGTTTTGGCGAGGTTCATTCACTCTTCCTGAGTTGTTGTTATCGGCCATTCCGCTGGCCTTGCTTCCAAAGCCCCTGCAACAGGGACTCAAGCATTTAACTGGAATTCTCCCGGCTTGTAAATGCATGGTTAACAAACAAAAAACCGGCCACGAGGGCCGGTTTGGTACTGGTTTGCCAAGGGGTCAGGCGGCGTGCTCGACCTTGTTTGGCTGCTTGCTTGGTTGCTGGGAGAAGCCTTCCAGCTCGCCCGGGGCGAAGTTGTCCACCTGAATGGCTTCGTAGCGCAGGGCATCGGCGGCCAGCAGCTTGTCTGCCTCGTCCTTGCTCAGGATGGAACCGGCCAGCGCAGCGGCAACCAGCTCCGGCAGGGCCAGTTTGCGGGGCAGTTTGCCCTCTTTCTGGGCCTGCACCAGTTTCTTCTCGTAGGGCTGCACGGCGACCATGGCCTGGAAGGCGCGCTCCATCAGACCGACCGGGTCCGCCTCGTCCTTGCCGACGTAGCAGAGGGCGGTCAGACGGTCGCGGAACTCGCCCGGTTTCATCATGGCCAGACAGATGGCGTGGCAGCGATCGTCGGCCGGCATCTTGTAACCCACGCCAAACGGGAACACCACGCGCTTGAGTACGGCACCCACCACCTTGTTCGGGAAGTTCTGGAAGAAGCCCTCGAACGCCTTGCCAATCAGGTAGAGGTTGCGCTCCACCGCGTACTGCACGAACGGCAGATCGGAGACCATACGGCCCTGATCCTCGTAGTGCTTGAGGGTGGCGGAGGCCAGATAGAGGTGGCTCAGCACGTCACCCAGACGGGCGGAGATCATCTCCTTGCGCTTGAGATCGCCACCCAGCATCAGCATGGAGACGTCGGCGCACAGTGCCAGTCCTTTACTCATGCGAGACAACTGCTTGTAGTAACGGGCGGTTTCGCCGGCCACCGGCGCGCTGTTGAATTGACCCAGAGTCAACCCCTGGAACAGGGAACCGAAGAAGTTGCCGGCGCCAAAGGCGATGTGTTTCATCAGCAGGGTGTCAAACTTCTCGAGACCGCGCTCCACGTCGGTATCGGCCGCCGCTTCCAGCTCGGCAAAGACGTACGGGTGGCAGCGGGTGGCCCCTTGCCCGAAGATCATCAGGTTGCGGGTCAGGATGTTGGCCCCTTCCACCGTGATGGCGACCGGAATCCCCATGTAGGCGTAGCCGGTGTAGTTTTTCGGGCCCAGCTGGATGGCACGACCGGCGTGGATGTCCATGGAGTCATCCATGATCTGGCGCGCCATCTCGGTCATGTGGTACTTGGAAATCGCAGTGACGATGGCCGGCGCCTGACCCAGGTCCAGGGAACCGGCGGTCATGCGACGGGCCCCTTCGAGCTGATAGGTGAGGCCGCCGATACGGGCCAGCGCCTCTTGAACACCTTCAAACTTGCCGATGGACATGCCGAACTGCTTGCGCACATAGGAGTAGGCGCCCACGGTGCGGCTCGCCATGTGACCGCAAGCGGTGCCCAGAGCAGGCAGCGAGATGCCGCGACCGGCGGAGAGGCACTCCACCAGCATACGCCAGCCGCGACCGGCGTAATCCGGGCCGCCAATGATCCAGTCGAGCGGAATGAACACATCCTTACCGAAAGTCGGACCGTTCATGAACGCCAGACCCATGGGGTAGTGGCGATCGCCAACGCGCACACCCGGGTGGCTGGTGGGGATAAGCGCGCAGGTGATACCGAGCTCTTCCTTGTCACCCAGCAGCTTTTCCGGGTCATAGAGTTTGAACGCCAGCCCCAGCACGGTGGCTCGTGGCGCCAGGGTGATGTAGCGCTTGTTCCAGTTGAGGCGAATACCCAGCACCTCTTCACCCTTGTGCATCCCTTTGCAGACGATCCCCTTGTCAGGAATTGCGCCTGCATCGGAGCCCGCTTCCGGCCCGGTCAGGGCGAAGCAGGGCACCTCTTTGCCACTGGCCAGCCCCGGCAGCCAGAAATCTTTCTGGGCCTGGGTGCCATAGTGCATCAGCAGCTCGCCCGGGCCGAGGGAGTTCGGCACCATGACGGTGACCGCCACGCTCAAGCTCTTGGTGGCGATGCGGGTGACGATGGTGGAGTTGGCAATCGCCGAGAACTCGCGGCCGCCATAGGATTTCGGGATGATCAGGGAGAAGAAGCCTTCCTTCTTCAGATAGTCCCACACCGGTTCCGGCAGGTCTTTGGTTTCGTTGACGATCTTGAAGTCATCGACCATGGCGAGCAGGGTTTCGACCTGATTGTCGATAAAGGCCTGCTCCTCTGCGGTCAGCTCGGCCTTGCCGTAGCCGTGCAGTTTTTTCCAGTCGGGGTTGCCGCGAAACAACTCGCCATCCCACCAGACGGAGCCGGCTTCCATGGCCTCCCGCTCGGTGGCTGACAAGGGCGGCAATATCTTTTTGAAGATGCCGAACACCGGACGGGTTACCACCTTTTTACGGATGGAGGGTACGCCGAGCACAACGGCTATCGCCAGCACCAGCAGGACAAGCAATGTGATCATACCGAAGTTCCTTCTATTTCACTGTTTCCGTTGATTTATTGTTGGTTGTTACACGGCCAGGGAGAGCCTGGTCGACTCCACGGGCGCCCCGACTCCGGACGCCAGATAAGGAATAACGTTGCGCACCAGCCCTTCCACATCGAGCTGCTGTCCAAAGTCGGCCAGGGCGATGTCGCGCAGCGCATCGGCGGAGGCCATGGTGAATACGACGGTGCCCAGGGTGAAGTGCAGGCGCCAGAAGAGATCCGCTGGCGACAGGGCCGGATTGGCCTTGGAGATGGCCTGGGTGATCCGCTGCAAAATGGGGCCATAGTGGGCGGTGATAAAGCGGCGCAGGTGGCCCTGGCTGTCGATATAGCCGCGCCCCAGCAGCTGCATGAAGATGGCCGGGCCGTTGGCCCGCACCGCCGATAGCTTCATCAGCGGTTCGACAAAACTTTCAAACAGTTGCAGCAGGGTCAGCTGCTCCTGCTCCATCAGTACCCGCAGGCGGGCATCCAGATCGGGCATGAACAGGCTCAGATAGCGGTCGAGCACCGCCTGGATCAGCTCCTTCTTGGAGCCGAAGTGATAGTTCACCGACGCCAGATTGACGTCGGCCTCACTGGTGATCAGACGCAAAGAGGTATCGGCGAATCCCCGCTCGGCAAACAGCACTTCAGCGGCGTCGAGAATACGGTTTTTGGTATCGATTTTACTCACAGGACACCTCACTTAAACGAATGTTTAAAAAGTACGTTTCATAACGTGAAGTGTCAAGAGAATGTGAATGAGTGTTAGCGGAATGTTTTTTGTTAAAAGGGGCAAAAAGATTGGAACTAACTCCACAGCAGGAGACTCTATATCAATGCCACTGCAATTAAACATTAAGTCTCGCCCAACCTGCTTCTTGCTAGTTGGGCATTTTTTTGCGCGTTTGTTACCGGTTTGCGGCTTGCAGGCAAAAAAAAGGCTATGTCCCAATTACGTGTTGCATGGGGCGCCCCAGGGCCTCATACAAACACACTTTGATATTTACGCCTTTTCC
>NZ_JAAKOE010000012.1:0-132901 GCF_049171255.1 Aeromonas sp. 603757
TATAGCTCAGCTGGGAGAGCGCTTGCATGGCATGCAAGAGGTCCGCGGTTCGATCCCGCGTAGCTCCACCAAATTCTTGTTACAAGAAGCAAAAAGGCCACCGCATCGCGGTGGCCTTTTGTTTTCTCCATCATTTATTTTCTCCATACGTCCGCGCCTTTCATTTGTAAATCCAATGACCTGAATGAAAAAGCCCGCGAGACTCGCGGGCTTTGCTTGCACTATGCAAATGCGCCTGTGGTTAACGGCGACGTCGCCAGGCCAGCGGTAACAGGGCCAGCAGGCCGAGTCCCAGTGCACCACCGCCTGAGGAGGTGTCCGGTTTGGTGGCATCGCTCTCCAGTCTCAGGTCGACGATGATGGGATCATGGTCGGAGGCACTGAAGGGGTTGTCAGACTTGAGCAATGTGCCGGTGTACTGGCTGCCGTATTCGAACAGGGAGCTTTCGAAGGAGTTGATGTGCCAGTCGGCGACACCTGCTACCTTGCTGGCCAGCGCCGGGTTGGCGAGGGCATAGTCTAGGGTGCCCAGCTCCCCGTCGTAGCTGTAGGAGATGGCTTTATCCTTGTTGAATTTGACGTTGAGATCGATCAGGCCGTAGCTGCGAGTCACTTCGCGACCGAGCTGTTCATAGGACTGATCACCGATAAAGGTGTGGGAGGCCGATACGATCTTCCGTTCGCTGGTGGCCGGGTTGTAGTCGGTCAGCACCCGGATCGGATCTTCCTTGGCGTAGGAGTTGAAGTCGCCCACCAGCAGCACCTGGCCCGGCAGTTTGCTGACCGCCTCACCCAGCACCTTGGCGGCAGAGACCCGGAACTCGGTGCACTTGCCCTGCAGGTCGGCCGGTTCTGTCTTGCCATCGCCATTTTCGTAGCAGCCTGACCCCTTGGATTTGAGGTGGTTGACCACCAGCGTCAGCGGCTCCTTGCTCTTGGCGAGGGTGAAGGTCTGAACCAGCGAGTCGCGCTGACCGGCTGTCTTGGCCACACCACCAGTGGTGTAGCGCTGCTCAGGCAGCTTGATGACGCTGGCATCTCCGCTGGGGGTGAGCAGGGCAGGACGGTAGATCATCGCCACCATGATGGCGTCGCCGCCGAAGAACTTGCCATCGGTAAGGGCAGTGACCGGCAGACGCACATAGGCGTAGTGTTTGCTCGCATCCTTCTGCTGTTCGTTGAGGCGGGTCACCAGATTGTGGAGGGCCGAGTTATCCTCGAAGCCGTTGTTCTCCATCTCCATCAGGCCGAGCAGATCGGCATCCATTGCGGTGATGGCATTGACGATCTTGGTGCGCTGTTTCTCGAACTCGGGCTGGCTCTTGGCACCCCGGTTGCAACCTTTGGCGTTGTCGGCATCCGCCTGATCCTTGCACAGGATATTGAGTGCACCGCCGATGCTGGAATGACTGGTGAAGTAGTTGAGCACGTTGAAGCTGCCGATCCGCAGATCGCTGCCAGAGAGGCGAGCCGGCGCGTCTTGACGATCCTCTTCAGGGCTGCGCAGCAGGGCGCCGGCAGTCAGGGTGACATCGCTCGGTACCACCAGACGGAACGCATCCTTGTTGTATACGATCACCCCCTCCAGCCCTGTCAGTTGATCACCGATGCGCAGATATCCCTGATCGGCATCCCAGCTCGGGAACCAGGGCAGTACGCCATCCGGTGCTTTGTAATCAGACTCAACCACTAGACGGTTGCTGCCATTTTTGGTGGCCAGTGCGACAGCGTCCGCACTGCTGGCAACATGAAGTTGGGTCGGTTTGATCAGCGGGGTTTTGTGGGCCAACTCTACGTTGTTGCGATAGACCTTGTAGTCGAAGCCGTAGTTGCGGGTCAGGTGCAGGTCACTGCTGCTGTCGAGACGTACCCGCATCCCTTCGTGGCGATCGAGCGCTTGCGCCAGCGTCTCCCCTTCATTGACCTGCAGTACGCTGGTCGGCACATTCAGCCCTTGTGCGGTGACTTGCAGGCGGGCTTTGCTGGATTCGAAGGTGGGTTTGAGCTGGGTGCCGCCGTAGTACTCCTCGACCTTGGCTTCGAGGCAGAGTTCAGCCCCCGGTTTGATGTCTTTATATTTGGTCGCGAAGTCTTTGTCGTTCAGATATACAAAGATGCCATCAGAGGTGGCCGGATTGCCATCTCCCACCGGGTCAGTCAGATAGAAACCCTTGGTCAGGCTTTGGCCCAGCGTTGTCACGATACCGCGAACGTTGAAGGTGCCCGTGCTGATTTTACCGGTCACATTGCCGTTCTTGTCGGTCACGGTCTGGGTGGCCAGCGCGCTGGCGGAGCCTGTGCCCTGAATGGTCGGGATGGGAGTGAGTTGAGCCGGATCGGACGGGCAGACAAATGCCGCATGGGCGCCTGAGGATGCAAGTGCCAGCCCCACGGCCAGCGACAGCAGGGTACGAGTACCTTTCATAGGTGTTCCTTTTTTATTTTTGCCAGTGATTCCATAGCCTTGGCTCGTTGACCAAGGGCGCGCATTGTCACATTTCTGGCATGTCATACCAGTGAGCCAACGCACATTAAATGAATCTGGGAAGGTGCGGGAAAGCGTTTTTATGATCCCAGTAACGATATGATTTTTTTGATAATTCAATCAATTTTAACTCTGTGATCATGACGCTTTCGTGGCAGGGGATAATTCTCTTTGAGAATAAAGATTGAGGGGATCTTGTCGCCTTCCTATACTGGGTTCGTTCCTCACGGAACCCAGGTAAAGGGCAAACCGGCAGTGATGCCGGGGCGCAATGCTTCCGGTCTCGATCGTGGATCCAGATAGCGGGGTTTCCCTGGGTGAGGGGTGGTTTTTGTGGCAGGTCCATTGCCAGTTGTCTGCGCCCATCATGCAGGTTGCGATTGTTCTTTGCCTTGGTGACCAATGCCAAGACAAAACAAGGAAGATAACAATATGCAACAGCTCTTCAGACCCAGCAGGCTTGCCATGCTGGTCGCCCTTGCGGCTGCGCCCGCCTGGGCTCAGGCCGCTTATCCCGCCTATAAATCCGGTACTGCCTACAAGGCTGGCGATATCGTCAGCAACGTCGGTGCCCTCTATGAATGCAAAGAATTTCCCTATTCAGGCTGGTGCGGGGCATCCCCCTATCACTATGAGCCGGGGGTAGGTGTAGTCTGGGCCGATGCCTGGAAGCCCTATGGTGGCGAGGTGCCCCCTCCTGCGCTCGGTGTGGCAGTCAGCTCACCGGCTGCTGGTGCCAGTTTTAATGAAGGAGCCAGCGTGGCGCTGGCAGTGGCCCTGAGTGGCCCAGTGACGGCCTTGGCCCGGGTGGAATATCTTGTCGACGGCACGCTGGTCGCCATGGCGAGCGCCTCGCCCTGGAGTGCCAGTTGGAGCGCCGCCGGAGTGGGGGCCCATACCCTCAAGGCTCGCGCGCTGGATAAAGATAGCAAGGTGCTGAGCGAGGCGGATTCGAGCTTCAACGTCGCCGCCGTGGTCGCGTCAGAGGCGCCCAAGGTGAGCATTAGCAGCCCGGGCAGCGGCGCCAAGGTGACCCTGGGTCGCAGTGTGGCGGTGAGTGGCAACGTCACAGATGCCAACAACGATGTGGCCAAAGTCGAGCTCTATGTCGATGGCAAGAAGATTGGTGAAGACACTACTGCCCCCTGGCAGGTGAACTGGACGCCGGATGCCAAAGGGAGTACCGCCCTCAAGCTGGTGGCTACTGACAAGAGCAATCTGAGCGGTGAGTCGGCGGCGGTGACCGTCAATGTCGAGGAGGCCGCGCTGCCGCCCACCGGTGGCAACCTCTCTTGTGACATTCGCCAGATCTATCGCCCGGATGGCTACGAGTGCATGGGGGATGACCATGCCCGCCGGGTCATCGGCTACTTCACCTCCTGGCGCACCGGCAAGAACGGCCTGCCTGCCTATCTGGTGAGCGATATTCCATGGAACAAGATCACCCACATCAACTACGCCTTCGCGGCGGTGGATGAGCAGAGCCACACCATCAAGGTGGACGATGCTGCCACCAAGATGACTTGGGATGGCGTGCCGGGTGCCGAGATGGATCCTGAATTCGCCTACAAGGGCCACTTCAACCTGCTGTCGAAGTACAAGAAGCAGTATCCGGACGTGAAGACCCTCATCTCGGTGGGGGGCTGGGCCGATACCCGCGGCTTCTATACCGCCACCACCAAGGGTGACTGCTCGGTCAATACTGCCGGTATCAACACCCTGGCTGATTCGGCGGTGAGTTTTATCCGCCAGTACGGCTTTGATGGGGTCGATATCGACTACGAATACCCCACCTCGATGAAGGATGCGGGCAACCCCAACGACTTCCCGCTCTCCAACCAGTGCCGTGGCAAGCTGTTTGCCAACTACAAGGTGCTGATGCAGACTCTGCGCAGCAAGCTCGACAGCGCCGGCAGCGAGGATGGTCGCAAGTACATGCTGACCATCGCCTCGCCGGCCTCGGCCTACCTGCTGCGCGGCATGGAGAACTTCCAGGTCACCCAGTACCTCGACTACGTCAACCTGATGACTTACGACTTCCACGGCGCTTGGAACAACTTCGTCGGTCACAACGCCGCCCTGTTTGACAACAAGGCGGATGCCGAACTTGCCCACTGGGGCGTCTATACCCAGAGCCAGTTTGGCGGTATCGGCTACCTCAACGCGGCCTGGTCTGCCCACTACTTCCGTGGCGCCCTGGCGGCCGGCAAGATCAACGTGGGCGTGCCTTACTACACCCGCGGCTGGCAAGGGGTCAGCGGTGGCACCCACGGCCTGGCCGGCAAGGCAGCCCTGCCGAGCCAGAGCGATTGTCAGCCGGGCACCGGTGGCAGCACCATTCCGTGCGGCAACGGGGCGGTCGGCATCGACAACATCTGGCACGATCTCGACAAGAACGGCAAGGAGATCGGCGGTGGCGCCGTGCCCATGTGGCATGCCAAGAACCTGGAGAACGCCGCCAGCCTGGGTATCACCACCATGCCGAGCTACGGCCAGGCCTGGGGGCTGGATCCCAACAACCCGGCCCACGTGATGCAGGGCAAGTACGTGCGTTACTACGATGACAAGGCGCAGGCGCCTTGGCTGTGGAACGAAGAGAAGAAGGTGTTCCTCTCCACCGAAGATGAAGAGTCCATGGGCCACAAGCTTGACTACATCATCAAGCGGGGCCTGGGCGGGGTCATGTTCTGGGAGATGGCGGGTGACTACGCCTTCGATCCGGCCAAGAACGAGTACGGCATGGGCAGCACGCTGACCACGCTCGCCTACGAGAAGTTTGCCAAGGCGACCAAGTACAACACCAAGCAGAACGATCTGGCGGCGCCAACCGCCCAGCTCGACATCGCGGTGAGCCTCTCCGGCTTCAAGGAGGGGGATTCCAACTACCCGATCAATCCGACCCTGAAGCTTACCAACAACTCGACCCAGACCATTCCGGGCGGTACTCGCATCGAGTTCCTGGTGCCTACCTCCACCTCCGACACCATCACCGACCAAAGCGGGATGGGGCTGAAAGTGGTGGAGAGCGGTGGCAACCAGAACTCCGACGGCATCGCGGGCGAGAAGGACTTCCACAAGGCGGCCTTTACGCTGCCGACCTGGAAGGCGTGGGCGCCGGGCAGCGACGTGGAAGTGGCGATGACCTACTATCTGCCGGCCGCCGGTGTGCCGAGCGGTATCCGCATCATCAGCGGCACCCAGACTGCGGGCCTCAAGGCTGAGTTCCCGACCCTGCCGGAGGCCGTGCTGGGCAGCAATGGTGGCGGTGAGAACCCGGGCGGCGCCACCTGCAGCAGCCAGAACGTCAACCCGGCCTCCTACAAGGCTTACCCGAACTGGCCGCAGGGGGATCATGCCAATGGTGGTGATCGCATCACCCATAACAAGATGGTGTGGCAGGCCAACTGGTGGACCAGCAGCGAGCCCAAGGCAAGCGACGGCAGCTGGAAGTCTGTCTGTAGTTATTGATTTTAAAATCAATGATATAAGTGAGGCTTCGGCCTCACTTTTTTTATCTGGTTGGTCACTCTGGTTGAAAATGCGCCTGCCCTTCCTGGCAGGCAGCCTCTATACTAGAGTCGATTAATAATCAGATGGATATCAGTGTATGGCGAGTATATTGGATTCCGTTGATCAACGAACTCAACTGGTGGGGGAAAACCGCCTTGAGTTGTTGATGTTTCGTCTCGGCACCCGCCAGATGTTCGCCATCAACGTCTTCAAGGTGAGGGAAGTGGTGAAGTTGCCCCATCTCAGCAAGATGCCGGGCTCCCATCACAATATCAGCGGGGTGGCCAATATCCGCGGCACCTCGATCCCGGTGATCAACCTGCGCAGTGCCATTGGTATGCGCCCCATGCCCATCGACAGTGAATCAAACCTCATCATCACCGAATACAACCGCACCATTCAGGGCTTTCTGGTGGGGCAGGTGGCCAATATCGTCAACATGACCTGGAAGGATATCTTGCCACCGCCGCGCTCCGCCGGGCGCGCCAATTACCTCACCGCCATCACCCGCATTCCGGAAGATGGCGTCGATCAGATTGTCGAGATCATCGATGTGGAGAAGGTGTTGGCGGAGATCATCACCTATGACATCCGCATCTCCGAAGAGGTGCTGGATCGGGAGATCCTGCCCGAGATGCACGGCCGCAAGGTGCTGATCGTCGATGATTCCAGCACCGCCCGCACCCAGGTGCGTGAGACTCTTGGCCAGCTGGGACTCGAGGTTATCGAGTGTCAGGATGGCTTGCAGGCGCTGACCCTGCTCAAGGGGTGGTGCGATGCTGGCAAGAAGGTGACCAACGAGATCCTGCTGATGATCACCGATGCCGAGATGCCTGAGATGGACGGCTACCGGCTGACCCACGAGGTGCGCAGTGATCCGCGCATGTCCGATCTCTTTATTACCCTCAATACCTCCCTGAGCGGCAACTTCAACGAAGCCATGGTCAAGAAGGTGGGTTGTGATCGCTTTATCTCCAAGTTCCAGCCCGACCTGCTGGTGGGCGTTGCGCAGGAGAGGTTGCGTCAGGTGTTGGGAAACTGACCGATACCAATCCACTGGTGAACCATAACAACGGGAAACTCGGGAGATGCCGTAAGCGCCGGTAACTCTCTGGCACCTATTCCAATACAGCCAAATCCCCATTCTGGATGTTAAACGGCGTATATTTGTTCTGGCTGCTGATGATGGCGCCATCGTCGAACACCTGCACCACTTCGAACAGGCCGTCGGCCGGGTTGCGCATCATGCGCGATTTGCCGTAGGGGTCGATGAAGTCGGCGTTGTGCTGGATGCGGAACTGATCGCCAAGCTTGATGCCGTTGCGCCGCCCCAGATTGATGTAGGGGCCGCGTTCGTTCTGGCCGACCACCCGGGCGGTGACCGGGGCGCAGGTGAGCTGGGCTACCAGATCCTGAGCCGCCTGTTGCAACTGGTAGTTGACCTCCTGGCCATAACTTGACTGCCAGAACTGGCCGCTGCTGCTGCCCACCTGTTCCCGCTTGCCAAAGGTCCAGGTAGCGCGCCCTTCGTAGACCTTGCGGTTGACCAGGCTGCCATTGATGCCGTCAAACAGGTAGAGCTGCATGCGAAAGTTACGTACGGGATCCTCATACCAGCTGGTCAGCTGGTTGCCTTGCGGCTCTATGGAGAGATCGTCGATGCTGCCGAGCACCAGATACTGGCTGTCGGTACGCAGGCTGAGCGCCTTGATCTCCTCGAGGGCGCTGCGATCTCCCTGTTGCAGATGGAGCGGATCGATGCGCAGGTTTTCATCCAGCCACTGGCGCACCGCGACCCCTTGCGGCGCATTGGCGAGAGTTTCGAATAGCCGCCGCGAGAGGTTTTCCGGCATGTCGTCCATGGCGCCGTAGCTGGCTTGGTCCGGATAGCGCATCCGCAGCCTCACCAGTGTCAAATCCTTGGCGAAGTGCTGGGTCTGGCAGATCTGGCGCTCGGCCTGAATGTCGGCCACTAGCGTGATATACATGCGGCCGTTGCGCACCTCTTCCCGCTTGAGCCGATACTGGCGAATGTCGCCGCCGGAGCGGATCTGGATCTGCTCGGATCGCAGGCTGCCATTTTCCAGACGCTGGACGCTGGAGACTGCCGCGCCGCTTGCCAGCAGGGCCTGACGCAGGGCGTCGCGAGTTGCTTGCTCGCGGGCATAGACTTCATCGCCCCCCAGAATGGCGGCGCTGCCCTGCGCTTCGATAAGCTCGGCTCGGGCGCTCAGGCTGGCCAGCAGCAGGGTCAACAGCAGCGGTAATTTCATAGCAGATACCTTGAGTTGGCGGGCAGCCGCGCCATTTTGAGGAAATGGCGCCTGCTGGCCGACATGGATCACAACACGTTCCAAGTGGCAGCGCACGTTGGCGCTGACGATGTCCATTAAAAAGCAAGAATCATGCCTCATTCCCGGCTCAAGCTTTGTCCGGCGCGTCCGATAACAAATCAGGTGCAGATACAGGAAAGGTATCCATGAACAAACTCATCACGGCGTTGGCGCTTGCCCTGGCATTGACCGGGTGCGGCTCCGACCCTATCAATCGGGATCAGGGTGACCCCCGTCAGGCGGCGCAGGGGATGGAGCTCAACTGGCTGGTGGCACGTATGACCGACCAGCTGATGGAGCGCAAATCGCTGACCACCCTGACCGAGCCCATCGCGGTGGCCTCTTTCGTCGATCTCGATACCCTGCAGGATACCAACTGGATGGGGCAACAGATTGAGGAGAGCTTTATCTACGAGCTCAACCGCCGCGGCGAGGTGGTGGTGGACTTCAAGCTGACCGGCAGTATCAAGGTGACGCCGCAGGGGGATTTTGTACTGAGCCGCAACTACAAGGAGCTCTCCTCCCGTTTGCCGATCTCCCGCATTCTGGTCGGCACCTTCAGCCGCAACAGCAAGGGGATCCTGGTCAACGCCCGCGTTATCGACATGCGCACCAAGATGGTTGAGACCACGGCCCAGAGCCTGATCCCGCAAAAATATCTGTTCGGTGCCAACAACTCGTTTGGTCGGGCATCGATCAATCGCGGTTATCTGATGCGTGACAGTCAGGCCCGGCCGGGCGGTCATCTAGTCAACCTGACCCCGTGAGGAGCGAGTCATGAAGATCTTGTTTGGTTGCCTGTTGGCACTCTTGCTCACCGGTTGCAGCTACAACCGGGTGGTGGATTACACCCAGGGTGGCAAGCCCGATGATTTTCCGGTGCTCAAGGCGGTGGGGTATGCGGTGATCGACATCCAGCCCGGCCCCTCCCAGTCGGAGAAGATGCTGCAAGCCATTCGCGCCTCCAAGATGGATGCCTATCGCGAGCTGGCCGAGCAGCTCAATGGTCAGCAGGTGCACGGTCAGAGCAGCTACCGCGACTTGACCCAGACCTCCAACTCGCTGGATGTTTCTGTGGCGGGGGTGGTGCGTGGTGCCCGGGTGGTTGCCTCCTATCCGCGCGGCAATACCTATGCCACCGAGATGGAGCTCGATACCCGCGCCCTCTACAACATCAACCAGCTGATGGCCGGTCAGTTCTGAGTTGATGGGCGTGCCGTGAAAACCGGCATCAAAACAAAAGGCGAGCACCCTGCTCGCCTTTTGTCGTTGTGGGCTGGTTAGCTCCCCATCAGCACCGGCGGCACTGCGGTGGGTTTCACATCCTCGCTCGGGTAGCAGCCAAGCACCTTGATATAGCGGGTGATCTTGGTCAGCTCCACCAGTGCGGCCTGCATCGCCGGGGTCTGCAGGTTGGCGGAGACATCCAGATAGAACATCTCTTCCCACGGGTTGCCCTGCACCGGACGGGACTCCAGTTTGGTCATGTTGATCTCGTGGCTGCGCAGCACCAGCAGCGCCTCGACCAGCGAGCCCGGTTTCTGGGAGGTGGACATGATGAGGGTGGTCTTGGCCGGGATCTGCGGTGCCACGTCGATGGGCTTGCGCGCCACCACGATAAAGCGGCTGTAGTTCTCTTTCTGGTTGGCGAGCTGCTCGGCCAGCACATCCAGACCATAAAGTTCGCCACCGGCGGCGCTGCCGATGGCGGCGGCCTCCGGGCTGGCCAGTTCTTTCACCTTCATCATGGCGCTGGAGGAGGAGTCGCAGATCTCGTGACGCGCCCCTTCCAGCTTGCTCAGATAGTGGGAGCACTGCTGGAACACCTGCGGGTGGGCATAGAAGGTTTTGATGCGACTCAGCTCGGTCGGCACGGCGGTGAGAATGCAGTGCTCAATGGGGTAGGTCAGCTCGCCGACGATGGAGAGGCTGGTGTGCTGCATCACGTCATAGACTTCGTTGATGGAGCCCGAGCTGGTGTTTTCGATGGGCAGCACGCCAAAGGCGGCGCGACCCGACTCCACCGCATCCAGTACTTCACGGAAGTTCTGGCAGTTTACTTCGATCACCTGATCCTTGTAGCGCGCCAGATATTTGCGTGCGGCCAGGCTGGAATAGGAACCGCGCGGCCCAAGATAGGCGACGCTGGTCATCGGCTCCTGCTGCTCCGGGTTGAGCAGGCTCTGCAGATAGGCCTGCTGGGAGAGCACAGAGTCTTCGATGATGGTGTGATAGATGCGAGTGATGTACTGGGCATCCAACCCCAGCACGCGCCCTTTCTGGATCAGGGCAACCAGCAGCTCCTGCTCCCGCTGGTGGTCACGAATGGGGCGCGGGTTGGCTTGCTTGGCACGGGCGACCTCGATGCTGAGGGCCTTGCGTTTCGCCAGCAGGGCAAGCAGCTCCTGATCCAACCGGGTGATGTCTTGTCTGATCTCGTCGAGCGTTGCCATGATTGTTCCCTATCCAAGTAATCGATTGATATTAATGCAAAAAAAAGCCTCCGCTAGGGGAGGCTCGATTCGTCTTTGCTTTCTGTTCACACGACGACAGGCCTTCCCTCAAGCGGGCCGGATAAACGAGAAAGCAAAGAAGAATGGTGCGTGCATAGGTGTGTCCTTGAAGTAACGTCATAACCATTAAGGGATTTGCCGGTCTGATGCAAGTAAAACTTGCCCGCGGGCGGGGATGGGGGCAGGGTATCCGGTTAAGAAAATGGCGTATGAGCGATCTTCTATTGACTCTGTTTTGATGACTGACACCCCGTGGGGGAGGTAAAGACGATGGCGATTATTTTCGATCTGGGACGGGTGGTGGTGAGCTGGGATCCGGTAGGTATAGTGCGTTCGGTGCGTGGTCCGCAAGGGGCCGAACAGTTGGCCGAGCAGCTCTTTAACCACCCGGATTGGCTGGAGGTAGACAGAGGCACCATGTCGCTCCACAACATGGCCCGGGAAGCGCAAGCGCGCACTGGCCTCTCGACGGCGGAGAATCTGGCCATTTTACAGGCAGTTCCCGCTTCCCTGCTGCCAGATCCCGCTATGCTAACCCTGATAGCCGAGCTGCACGGAGCGGGCCATTCGCTCTATGCCCTCTCCAACATGGGGCACGCCAGCATCGACTGGCTGGAGCAGCATCAGGATTTCTGGCGCTTTTTCAGCGGCAAGGTGGTCTCGGCGCGGGTGCGGATGATGAAGCCGGAGCCGGATATCTACCGTTATCTGCTGGTGTCGTTTGATCTGAAACCGGCAGAGTGCATCTTTATTGATGACAGTCCCGCCAATATTGCGGCCGCCGAGGCCCTCGGCATCAGGGGGATCGTCTTTACCGACGTGGCGAGTTGCCGTCAGCAACTGGGTGAGCTGGGCAGTTTGCCTGTCACCGACAAGGGGTGATGCCCCTCCAGGAGTACTATGGAGCATGGCCGGTTTCGCAATTGGCTCAGTCACTATCCCGAGGCAACCCTGATCATCGCCTGCAAGGATGGCAGTGGTTATCAGCTCTGTATCGAGGCGGAAGGGGAGTACCTCTGTCTGACCGACAGCGAGGGGGAGCACCTGACCTTCACCTCGCTGGATCAGGCGCAGGGCTTTTTGCGAGCCCATCGGGTACATCAGGCCAGATTGCGAGTGTATGACGCTCAAGGTATTGATTTTATGGATGAATCACGGGAAATAATCATCAAGTTTTAATTTTAACCTGACTCTGTAAGGGCCTATTCAGCTTGTTTCCCGCACAATAAGCCACCTGTTTATCATCCGGAGCTGTTTAATGGATGCCAATGTTGTTGTCTTGAATCAGGGATATGATCACTCTTTTCAAGCCAGGGAGCTGCAGCTGATTGAGCGACTGGCAAATTTTGACGAGCTGATAGTCTCTTTTTCGGGGCGGTTGGAATCCTGTTACAGCATCGATTTGTGCCGTGCCAGCGGGATCAAGATCCGCGCCATCACCCTCGATAATCCGACCCGCAGCCGCAGCGAAGTGGCCCGAGCCCGCCGTTATTGCCAGCGTTATGGCATCGATCACTGGGTCATCAAGAGTGACGAAATCATCTTTTGCGATCGCCTGCCGAATATGGAGGGGTTGATCGATCCGGTTCGCCGCATTGGTGAGTATGTGCAGGCTCGTCCGGAATGGGCTCATCTGCCGTTGCTGGTTCCGGCCGCGGTGGAGGAGCGTGATGACTATCTTGCCCAGTTCGGCTCACTGCCTGCCAACACCATCTGGTTTTTTGCCGATAACGGGGTGATGAGCCGTGATTTTCGCTATGGCTTCAACAAGCGTCAGCTCGGTCGTTGGGGCAAAGGGAGCAACGGTTGCCTCAGCAATCGCTTCACCAATCCACGGCAGTTGAAGCAACGTTATCTACGAATGGTGGATCAGGCCGAACAGATGCTGGCCGACATGGGGCTGGATGAGGCGCAGGTCTTTTTCCATACCCTGTGCGACTGCTCTACCACCCTGGCCCGGGTGCGTCTGCCCGAGCATCAGCGTGCTCAGGCCTTTGATATGCAATCGGATATTCTCTCTGCCCTCAAGAGGACCGAGTTCGATCTGGTGACTCTGGATATGGCGCACAAAGAGCGGCACGATCTTGCCATCTAGCCCGTGGGCAAGCGACGCCGGAGCCAGAACGTGAGTGCCGTCATAGGCAAGGGGTGGCGGGACTGTTTATACTGTCGCCCTTTCACCTGTTGCCGAGCTTCGCCCTATGAAACCCTTCTCCCGTCTGCTGATTGCCCTGTGCCTCTCCCCCGTGTTGGCGCAGGCTGCCCCTCTTTCTCGGGTGACGCTGCCCGATGGTCGGCAGGTTCAGCTCAACGATGACTTTACCTGGGAGTATCTGGTGGTCAAACCGGCCGAGTCCGTACAGGGCGTGGCTGCTGATGGGAAGGCTGGGGCCGTGGTGGCCGTTGCTGCTCCGGTGCTGACCGATCAGGCCAAGGCCAACCCCGAATTGCTGTCACAAGCAGCACGCGACGGTGTGGTGGTCAAGCTGGACAAGATCGAGGGATCTGACCCGCTGGTGCTGACCTTTATGGTGAGCAATACCGGCACCCGCAATGTGGTCGGGGTGCGTGGCATGGTGACCCTGTTCAGTGCTGACGGAGTGCAGCTGAGCCGTCAGGAGGCCCGTTTCTGGGTTGCCGAGAACCGCCTGCCGGAGACCTATCTGCGCAAGGGGCAAGTCCGTCCGTCGTTGGCCCTCGAGATCCCCCGTCCTGCCGGATTGACCGGGCAGCCCTTGGTCAGGGTCGAAATTGATGAGGTGGTCTTCCGCTGATTTGGTGTTGTCCGGCCCATGCAAACCGATTGGGCCGGCAATTTGTTACCCCTGACATCTCGGGAAATATCTGCTTACATCTGACATGGTTTTGCAACAGCTTGCCGCTCGGCAAGCCGGGATGCTGACCGCACAATGACTCCATACCAGCTCGCTAGCAACGGGCCCAATCACATGGAGTTATCATCATGAAAAAAGCAACTGTATCTCTTCTGGTTCTGGCCGGTTTCGCCTCTACTTCCGCTCTGGCACAGGATGCGTTCAGCTACGCAAAGGGCGGTTTGACCTGGGCGCACACCAAGTCTGATTACCTTAGCCAAGACAGCGCTGCATTTCCCCGTGATGCTGCCAGCAAAGGTACCCGTGATTTTGGTGGTCTGAGCCTGGACCTCTCAAAGAGCTTTGGCTCCAACTTCTACGGTCGTGCCGGAACCGAATTCACCTCCCGCAACGACGGCAATGACAGCATGTCCATCTCCAGCCTGGGTATCGGTGTCTTTACCCCGCTGAGCACAGGACTCAATCTCTATGGCGAAACCGGTTTGATGGGCTATCAACTTGAGCGTGAGCTGGCCAAGAACAACAAGGGATGGGACGAAGTGGCTCGCAAGGATAGTGGCAGCATGTACGGTGAAGTGGGTCTGCGCTACGACATCGGCGACATCGAGCTTTCCACGGCTTACCGTTACGCCAACATGACCGACGATATGCATGACTTCAAGGTAGGCGGTGCTTACAAGCTCAACCAGAACTGGGCGCTGACTGCCGACTACACCTATCGCAGCTGGGATCTGCAGAAAGGCTCCATCTCCAGCCTGGGTGTGAAGTACAGCTTCTGATCCTCCTTCCAGTAGTCCGTAGTGTCTTGATTTTTACCCATGGCGTTCGCCATGGGTTTTTTCGTTTTCCGGTGATCTCTTTTTTCTCCTTGTGTCGTATCAGTCGGCAATAGTTATACAACTTCCATTTTTTTGTATAACTGCTATAACTGAATCAAGACTTATACAAGGAGTGCCATCATGTACAAGATTAAAGTCGGTATCAGTGCTTGCCTGCTGGGACAAGAGGTGCGTTTCGACGGGGGCCACAAGCGCTCCAGCTTCTGCGAACGGGATCTTGGCGCTCACTTTGACTATCACCCCGTCTGTCCCGAGATGGCCATCGGTCTAGGGGCGCCTCGCGCCGCCATCCGGCTGGTCAAGCGCAACGGCGAGATCCGTGCCGAGGCGAGCAACGGTAGCTTCGATGTCACCGAAAAGCTGATTGCCTTCAGCGAGCAGAAGGCACGCCAGCTCGACTTCATCTCCGGTTATATCCTCTGTGCCAAATCACCCAGCTGCGGTATGGAGCGGGTCAAGGTCTATGGCGCCAACAACGAGGGGAGCGCCAAGGAGGGGATTGGCCTCTTTGCCAAGGCGTTGATGGAGGCCAACCCCCTGCTGCCGGTGGAAGAGGATGGCCGTCTGTGCGACCCCATCCTGCGGGAGAACTTCGTGCTGCGGGTCTTTGCTTACCACGACTGGCAGCAACTCTGCGCCCGCGGTATCACCGCCTCTGCGCTGATCCGCTTCCACTCCCGCTACAAGTATCTGGTGCTCTCCCACGCCACCACCCACTACCGGGCGCTTGGCAAGCTGCTCGGCAATCTGGGCAAGTCCGCCAACCTGCAGGAGGTGGCCGACAACTATATCAAGGGATTGATGACGGCGCTGACCCTGCGAGCCAACCGCCGCAGTCACACCAATGTGCTGATGCACCTGCAGGGCTACTTCAAGCGGGTGCTGACCCCGGCCCAGAAGCAGGAGCTTGCCGATACCATCGACAAGTACCGCACCGGCATATTCCCCTTGCTGGTGCCGCTCACCCTGATCCGTCACTACCTGCGCGAGTACCCCAATCCCTATCTCGCCGAGCAGGTATATCTCAATCCACACCCCGATACGCTCAAATTGCGTTACGGGCTCTGAATCCGTTCTGTTGCTCCGGCGCATTGTTTGCGCCGGGGCGCTTCATCCCTCTGTTTGATGGACGTTGTCATGTCTGATTTACCGCAAGAAGTTGCTCCTCTGGCTGATGAGGGGATCTACCCCATTCGCGAGGTCTCCCGCCTCACCGGCATCAACGCCGTGACCCTGCGCGCCTGGCAGCGTCGCTACGGTCTGGTGCAGCCGGCCCGTACCGAAAAGGGCCACCGCCTCTACAGCGAGCAGGATATTCGCCAGATCGGCGAGATCCTGAGTTGGCTGGAGCGGGGGGTGAGCATCGGGCAGGTGAAGGGGCTCTTGAGCGAACCCCACGCCCAGCCGGTGAGCGATCACTGGCAGCAGACCCTGGAGCAGTTCAGTCAGGCGCTGCTCGCCTTCAACCAGCGCAAGGCGGAGGCCGAGCTCAACGACCTGCTGGCGAGCTACCCGTTCGAGCTGGTGCGCAGCCGGGTACTGCAACCGCTGGTGGAGCGGCTGCTGGGGCTGTGGCGCGAGCGGCCCGATGGCGAGCTGCTGCAACAAGTGTGGCTGGGCTGGCTGCATACCCGCTTCGCCCGCCACCTGATCGAGCAGGAGAAGGGCGTGCCGATCACCTTGGCGAGTTGGGGACAGGTGGGCCCTCTCGACCTGATCTGGGCCGCCTACGAGCTGATCGGTCAGGGCTATGAGGTGCAACTGCTGGGGGCGGTGGAGCCCCGCCATGCCAGCTTGCTGGAGGGGCGTGCCGTTACCCCCTGGCTGGTGCTGCTGGGGGCAGGGCTCGGCAAACAGGAGCTGGCCGCCGGGTGGCCCGCAGGTACGCGCCTGTTTGGCGAGCTGGGGCGCCTCTACGACGATGAGTGGCTTAAAGCCCATGGCTGGCAGGCGAGCCTTGCCGAGCTGATGGCGGATGCCCCAGATGCTGCTGGCACCAGCGGACGCGGGAGGAAAAAGTCATGAAACTGGTCTGGTTTCGCAACGATCTGCGCCTTGCCGACAACCCTGCGCTGCGGCATGCCTGCGCCGGTGATGAGCCGGTGGCCGCGCTCTTTATCATCTCTCCTACCCAGTGGCGGCAGCACAAAATGGCCCCCATCCGTCAGCGCTTTATGTTGGCGCAGGTAGATGAATTGGGCCGCGAGCTGGCGGCCCTTGGCATCCCGCTCCATCTGCTGCGAGTGGAGACTTTTGCCGAGGCGCCCGCTGCGCTGGCAGACCTCTGCCGCGAGTTGGAGGTGACCCAGCTCTATGCCAATCAGGCTATCGAGATCGATGAGCAGCGTCGCGACCATGCCGTCAGCGCCGCGCTGGCAGAGCTGGCGGTGAGCTGTCACTGGTTCAACGGCTGTTGCGTATTGCCGCCGGGGCGGGTGCTGACCGGCTCGGGTGAGATGTTCAAGGTGTTCACCCCCTTCAGCCGCGCCTGGCTCAAGGCCCTCGACGAGGAGGGGTTTGTCATTCATCGCGCTCCTGCGCGCCGTGGCGAGTCGTTGCCGTGGCAGCCGCTGGCCGAGCGGGAGTTGGTTGATGAAGGGCTCGGCGAGCTGACGGCTGATCCCCGCTGGCCGGTGGGGGAGGCAGAAGCTCTGCGTCGTTTGAACATTTTTCTGGAGCAGGCAGTGCTCGACTATGGCGAGACCCGGGATTTTCCTGCCATCGCGGGCACCTCTGTGCTCTCCCCCTATCTGGCGGCGGGCATCATCAGCCCCCGTCAGTGCGTGGCGGCGCTCCAGCAGCGGCTTGGCTATCGGCCCCAGTCGAAGGCTCAGCCCGGCTTTGTCTGGCTTAATGAGCTCATCTGGCGCGAGTTCTATCGCCACCTGCTGGTGCTGATCCCGACTCTCTCCATGAATCGCCCCTTCAAGGCGGAGACTGCCGCCTTGCCGTGGAGCTGGGATCCGGATGCCTTCGCCGCCTGGTGCGAGGGACGGACCGGCTATCCCATCGTCGATGCAGCGATGCGCTGCCTCAACGCCACCGGTTGGATGCACAACCGGCTGCGAATGATAGTGGCGAGCTTTCTCACCAAGGATCTCCATATCCACTGGCGGCTCGGGGAGGATTACTTCATGAGTAGGCTCATCGATGGGGATCTGGCGGCCAACAACGGTGGTTGGCAGTGGGCAGCGGGCACCGGTGCCGATGCGGCCCCCTACTTTCGGGTCTTCAACCCCACCACTCAGGGGCAACGATTTGATCCACAAGGGGAGTTTATCCGTACCTGGGTAACTGAACTTGCCGATATTCCCGCCGCTTATGTGCATCAGCCCCACGACTGGCTGCGACTCAAGGGGCAACGTGATTATCCGGCACCCATGGTGGATCACGCCGTTGCCCGGGTGAGAGCCATCGAGATGTTTCGCTCTCTGGAGAAATAGGATGAACGAGCCGCTGGCCCGCTTTATTGGCCTCTATCAGCAACTGGACAAACAGCAGTTGCACCGCTTGCCCGAGGTCTATGCCGAACAGGTGGTCTTTACCGATCCTGCGCACCGTATCGAGGGACTGGCGGCCCTTGGCGACTATTTTGCCGCCCTCTATCAGCGCCTCGCCTACTGTCGCTTCGTCATTACCAGTCAGCAGCAGCAAGGGCAGCAGGCCTGGCTCGGCTGGACCATGACCTTCTCCCACCCCAGCTTGCGTGGTGGTGAGCCGGTGACGGTGGAGGGGGCCACCCGCCTCGAGTTCAACGAGGCGGGCAAGGTGTGCCAGCACCGGGACTATTTTGACCTGGGCGCCATGCTCTACGAGCAGTTGCCGCTGCTCGGGCCAGTGGTGCGCACTATCAAGATGAGGCTGGGCGCATGAGCGGCCGGGTGCTTATTACAGGCGCGACCTCCGGCATCGGTCGTCAACTGGCGCTGGATTACCGGCGGGCAGGCTGGCAGGTGTGGGGTTGTGGCCGCGATGGCGAACGGCTGCAGGCGCTGGGGCTGGATGGCGTCACGCCGCTGCAATTTGATGCCCGGGATCTGGCCGCTATGAACGGGGTGGCTGCTACGCTGCCATCCCTTGATCTGCTAATCCTCAACGCAGGCAACTGCGAGTACATGGATGTCGGCGATGGGTTTGACAGCGAGCTGTTTGCCCGTGTCATCGACACCAATCTGACCGCCACCGGCCATGCTTTGGCCGCCTTCTTGCCGTTGCTCGGGGCGGGATCTCGGCTGGCCATCGTCAGCTCGTCGGTGAGCTGGCTGCCGCTGCCACGAGCCGAGGCCTATGGCGCCTCCAAGGCGGCCCTCGACTATCTGGCGGATACCTTGCGCCTCGATTTGGCCAGCAAAGGGATCGGGGTGACCCTGATCCGCCCCGGCTTTGTCCAGACTCCGCTCACCGCCAAAAATGATTTTCCCATGCCCTGTCTGGTGACGGTGGAGCAGGCCTCCCGTGCCATCATGGACGGGCTGACCGCTGGTCGTCACCAGATCCACTTTCCCCGCCGTTTCATCTGGTTGCTGCGCCTGCTTGGTGCGCTGCCGGTGGGGCTCTGGCTGCGCCTTGGCCGCGCACTCGTATCGAAAGGAAGCCATTCATGAAGAAAAAGATCGCCATCGTCGGTTCAGGGATCTCGGGGCTCACCGCCGGTTTTCTGCTCCACAAACACCATGACATCACCCTGTTCGAGGCGGCGCCGACTCTGGGCGGCCACACTGCGACCGTCGATGTGAATCAGGCTGGCCGCAGCTATGCCATCGACACCGGCTTTATTGTCTTCAACGATCGCACCTACCCCAACTTCTTGAAGTTGCTGGCACGGATCGGCATGGCGCGCCAACCGGCCGAGATGAGCTTCTCGGTAAAGAGCCCGGAGGGGCTGGAGTACAACGGCCACAACCTCGACACCCTGTTTGCCCAGCGCAGTAATCTGCTGAGTCCCCGTTTCTACGGTTTTGTCGCCGAGATTTTGCGGTTCAACCGGGAGGCACGAGCCTGGCTGGCAGATGGTCAACATCAGGATGCAGTCCCCGAGCTGACTCTGGGGGATTTTTTGCTGGCGGGGGAGTTTAGCGACTACTTCGCCCGCCACTACATCTTGCCGATGGGGGCGGCGATCTGGTCATCGACCCTGGCCGATATGCGCGCCTTCCCCCTAGGTTTCTTCCTGCGCTTTTTTGCCAACCACGGTCTGCTGGATGTGGCCAATCGCCCCCAGTGGTACGTGATCCCGGGCGGCTCGCGGGAATATATCGGGCCACTCACCGCGGGTTGGCAGTCGCAGATCCGACTCGCCTGTCCGGTGCAGAGCGTACGGCGGGACGCGGATGGGGTGGTGATCCAGAGCAGTTACGGCGAGGAGCGGTTTGACGAGGTGATCTTCGCCTGCCACAGCGATCAGGCGCTGGCGCTGCTGGCGGATCCCGGCGAGCAGGAGCAGTCGATTCTCGGCGACATGCCCTATCAGGCCAACGATGTCTGGCTTCATACCGATGCGCGCTGCCTGCCCACCCGCCGCAAGGCATGGGCCAGCTGGAACTATCAGCTCGATGGCAACGACGAGGCGCGGCCGCTGGTGAGCTACAACATGAACATCCTGCAGGGGGTGAACTCGCCAGAGCCCTTCTGCGTCAGCCTCAACCCCAAGGGCAAGGTGGATGAGAGCAAGGTGCTGCGCCGCTTCGTCTACCACCATCCGGTGTTCAACCAGGCCTCCATCGCCGCCCAGCAGCGGCGTGCGGAGATCTGCGGCCAGCAGCATACCCACTTCTGCGGTGCCTACTGGTACAACGGTTTCCATGAGGATGGGGTGCGCAGTGCGCTGGACGTTGCCCAGCGCTTCGGGGCCGAGCTATGAACGGCGCCACCGTGGTCACCGAACATGAGGGTGCCGACGAACTGGCTGGCGTCACCAGTGCCATCTGGCAGGGATCGGTGCGCCACCGCCGTTTTGCACCGCGGCCCCACGCCTTCTCCTACAGCCTCTTTATGCTGGGACTGGATCTCGACGAGCTGCCGCAGCTCGATCAGGGTCGCTGGTTCGGGGTGGAGCGGGCAGGGCTGCTCTCGTTTCACCGCCACGACTATCTCAAGGGCAGCGAGGGTAGCCTCAAGCAGGCGGTGTGGCAGAAGGTGAGCGAGTTGGGTGGCGATGCCGACCCCGAGGGACGGGTGCTGCTGCTCGGCAACGTGCGCTGTCTGGGGTTCTACTTCAGCCCGGTCAACTTCTACTTCTGCTACCGACAGGGAGAGGCGCGCTATCTGCTGGCGGAGGTGTCGAACACCCCCTGGAACGAGCGTCACTACTACCTGCTGGATCTGGCGGCGCTGGCGCCCCATGACAAGGATTTCCACGTCTCCCCCTTTATGGGGCTGGCGATGCGTTACCACTGGCGCATCAGGCCGCCCGCGCAGGAGACACTGATCCATATCGAGAGTCATCCCGTATCCGGTGAGGCCAAGCTGTTTGACGCAACCCTTGCGCTCACGCGCGAACCGCTGTCGCGCAAGGGGTTGGTAGCCCTGCTGACCCGCTGGCCCTGGATGACCATGAAGGTGCTGCTCGGGATCTACTGGCAGGCCCTGCGTCTATTTATCAAACGAACACCGATTTTTACCCATCCGGAGAGCCGCTAATGGAACTTGCTCAATCAACCCTCTCTGCCTCTTTCATCGACAAGGGGGCAAGACAACTGCTGCTCAATCTGCTGGGTCGCCTCGAACATGGCCAACTGCTGCTGCGGGATGGCGGTGAGCGGCACAGCTTTGGCGTCGCGGGCACCGATCTGCATGCCGAACTGGTGGTGCAGGATCCGGCCTTCTATCGTCGCTTGTTGCTGGGAGGCAGCATCGCCGCTGGGGAAACCTGGGTGGAGGGGCTCTGGACCAGCCCGGATCCGGTGGCGCTGGTGCGGCTGCTGGCCCGCAACCTGACCCTGCTCGACTCCCTTGAGCGGCGCCTCGGCTGGCTCAGTTTCCCGTTCAATAAGGTGCGCCACTGGCTTAATCGCAATACCCTGACCGGCTCGCGCTCCAACATTGCCGCCCACTACGATCTCGGCAATACCCTCTATCAGGGGTTTCTCGACAGCCATATGCAGTACTCGAGCGCCATCTACCCGAGCGCCGACGCCACTCTGGAAGAGGGGCAGCAGGCCAAGCTGCGTACCATCTGCGAGCGGTTGGAGCTGGGCCCTGACGATCATCTGCTGGAGATCGGCACCGGCTGGGGCGGCCTCGCCGTCTATGCCGCCCACCACTATGGCTGCCGGGTGACCACCACGACTATCTCCCGGGCCCAGCATGACTACGCCAAGGAGTGGATTGCGCGGGAGGGGCTGGGGGATCGCATCACCTTGCTGCTGGAGGATTACCGCAAACTGGAGGGGACGTATGACAAGCTGGTCTCCATCGAGATGATCGAGGCGGTGGGGCACGCCTTCCTGCCCGACTATTTCCGCCAGCTGTCGCGGCTGCTCAAGCCCGGTGGCCGTCTGCTCATTCAGGCCATCACCATCGCCGATCAGCGCCATGCCCAGTACTTGCGCGGGGTCGATTTTATCCAGCGTTACATCTTCCCCGGTGGCTGCCTGCCGAGCGTCTCCCAGATGGCGGGGTTGCTGGCGCGTGAGACCGACATGCAGCTGGTGCGGTTGCACGATCACGGTCATCACTATGCCCGTACACTGGCTCACTGGTGCGAGCGGTTTCTGGCGTTGGCACCCGAGCTGCCCAAGCTCGGTTACAGCCAGGATTTCATCCGGCTGTGGCACTTCTACTTTGCCTATTGCGAGGGGGGATTCTGGGAGCGCAGCATCAGTCTGGTGCAGCTGGAGGCCGCCAAGCCGGGGCCCGCTGGCTGGTCGGGTGATGTGCCAGTAAGCGGTCACTGACCATGTGGCAGTGGGCTCACCTGCTGGGGTTCAACCTCTACTGGTTGCTGGCGGTGAAGTGGCAGCAGCCGGGCCCGCTGCTGGCAATGTTGCTGCTGCACTTTCTCTTCTCACCCAGCCGCCAGCGTGACTGGCGGCTGCTTCCCATCGCGGTCGTCGGCTGTCTGCTGGATGCCCTGCTCTGGCAGCTCGGCCTGTTCCGGTTCCCGTCCGGTTTTCCCCTCTGGCTGGTGCTGCTCTGGCTCGGTTTTGCCCTGACGCTGGCCCACGGTATGCGCTGGCTGCTGAGCTTGCCTCGCTGGCAGCAGGCGCTGTTTGGCGTATTTGGCGGCACCTCCTCCTATGTGGCGGGGGCCGCCATGGGGGCAGTAAACTTACCCTGGGGCATCTGGATCAGCACGGCGCTGCTGGCAGTGATCTGGATGTGGTGGTTACCCGTACTCCTGTGGGTAATGGTCAAGCTGGAGGGTGAGTCATGACAAACACCTTTTCGACCGACTCGTTGCTTTTTTCCAAATGGACCAAAGAGGGCCAGCATGAGCTCGCTGATCGCTTCTATCTGGTGGTTGCCTGCCAGCGGAACGCGAAAGGGGAGCTGATGCAGGTGGTGATGCAGGATATCAACACCCTGCAGGAACAGGAGATGGACTGGCATGAACTGGAAGACCCCAACCACTGGCATATGGGGTGGAATTAACCCGCTGATGCTGGCGTTTGCGCTCTTTGCTGCAACCGCAGTGCAGGCTTCTGCCGCCCCCTGGCAGCAGTTGCGCCCGGTCGGGCAGGGGGAGATGAACTGGCTCTGGTTCAAGCTCTACGATGCCACCCTCTACAGCGCGAGCGGGCGCTATCAGCCCGGTCACTATCCACAGGCTCTGACTCTCACCTATGCCCGATCCATCGAGCGGGAAGATCTGCTGAGCGCCACCGCCGCCGAGTGGCAGCGGCTAGGTCTTGGCACTGACGCCGAGCGTCAGCGCTGGCTCGGCCAGCTCGCTGCACTCTGGCCCGATGTGCAGGCAGGCGACAAGCTCACCTTCTATGTCGACAAGGAGGGGGCAGGCCACTTCTGGTGGCAGGAAAAACCCCTCGGCACTCTGGCCGATCCGCAATTCTCGGCCGCTTTTCTCGCCATCTGGCTGGCTGACAACAGCCGCGATCCCGCCCTGACCCGCCGCCTGCGTGGCCAACCCTGAACATGGAGTTTCCAATGTTTTTCTATCGTGCATACCGCTGGTTGCTGTTGCTCCCTTTTTTGCTGCTGAGCGGCTGTGGTGCCAGTCTCGATGACTATCGGGGGCAGGGGCCAAGCTGGGATCTCGCCCGTTTCTTCAACGGTAAATTAGTGGCTCACGGCCTGGTAACCGACCGCAGCGGCGAAGTGACCAGTCGCTTTCGGGTCGAGATGGTGGGTCGTTGGAAGGATGGCAAGGGAGAGCTGTTCGAGCAGTTCTACTTTGATGATGGCCGCCAGCAGACCCGTACCTGGTATCTGAGCAAGGGGGTTGACGGTCACTGGCGAGGTACTGCTTCCGATGTGGTGGGGGAGGCGATGGGTAAAAGTCAAGGGTTTGCCCTCAACTGGCATTATCAGCTTGATCTGGCGCTGCCGGATGGCGAGGTAGTGCGGGTGAGCTTCGATGACTGGATGTATCTGCTGGACGAAGATCGTCTGATCAATCGTGCCGAGATCAGCAAGTTCGGTATCCATCTTGGCGAGGTGATCCTCTATATCGAACGTCAGCCTGACCGTTAACGCAAGATAACGCCCAGTAAAAAGCGCGCCGATGGCGCGCTTTTGTTTATCGAACAATCAGAGTCATCAGATGATGCGGTTCTCTTCCAGCATCTTGCGACGGGCCTCTTCCTTGGCCATCTTCTTCTTGCGATTGTCGCAGGGCTCGGGGCAGTCGCACTCTTTCTCGATGCCAACGCTTCCCAGACCGCCACAGGAGCCGGAGATGGATTTTTTCTGGAAGATATAGCCGATAGCCATGGCGGCTATCACCAGCATGAATACCCCGAAGGTGATCAGAAAAACCTGCATCTATCCTCCCTATTTCCTGACCAGATACTGTTTGAACGCATCGGAGTAGGCCTCTTCAAAGCCGTTGTCCGTCTTGGTGATCACGAAGATCGCCAGGCCGCGCTCTTTGGCATAGGCCAGGCTCTTCTCCGGTCCCATTACCATGAATACGGTCGCCAGCCCGTCTGCGGTCATGCAGGAGGGGTGGATCACGGTGACCGACACCATGCGGTGCTGGATTGGCTTGCCGGTGCGTGGATCTATGGTGTGGGAGAAGCGCTGGCCATCCATCTCATAGTAGTTGCGATATTCGCCCGAAGTGGCCACTCCGTTGTCACCCGGAACGATCACCTCCTGCACCGAACCGGCATTGGCTGTCGGCTTTTCGATGGCAACGCGCCAGGGGTGTCCCTTGCCGTTGACGCCATTGATCCGCAGCTCGCCGCCGATCTCCACCAGATAGTTGCGCGCACCCAGAGACTCCAGATACTCGGCCACCTTGTCGACACCAAAGCCCTTGGCAATGGCGGAGAGATCAACGTAAAGATCCGGGATGTCCTTTTGCAGGGTGTCGGCATCGACCGAAGTGATGACGTGCAGGTTGCCCAGGCCGGTCTTCTGACGGGTCTGGGTGATCAGCTCCTCTGATGGCATCTTGGTCGGCCGTTTGTCCGGACCGAAGCCCCACAGATTGACCAAGGGGCCGACGGTGACGTCCAGCGCCCCCTGGCTCTCACGGCCAATATGAATGGCTTCTGTAATGACCCGCGCGGTGTCCCGCGATACCACTACCGGTGTCGAACTGTGGTGCTGATTGAAGCGCGACAGTTCGGAATCGGGGCGATAGGTGGACATCTGATCGTTGACTCGCTCCAGCAGTACATCGACCTCGGCCTGAAACTTGGCTGCATCGCTGATGACGTTGTCCGCCACCTTGATGGAGTAGTAAGTGCCCATGGTGCTGCCGGTGATATGGATCTCCGGTTTCGACTGGACCGTGCTTTCCTGACCGCACCCTGTCAAGAAAAAGGCTAGCCCGAAGGCTAGCCAGGTCTTTACAACGCTGTTCATGGATTAACCACCAAAGTCATCCAGCAGGATGTTTTCGTCCTCAACGCCCAGATCTTTGAGCATGTTGATGACGGCTGCGTTCATCACGGGAGGTCCACACATGTAGAACTCGCAATCTTCCGGCGCTTCGTGGTTCTTGAGATAGTTCTCGTAGAGCACGTTGTGGATGAAGCCGGTGTAGCCATCCCAGTTGTCTTCCGGTTGCGGATCGGACAGGGCTACGTTCCAGGTGAAGTTCTCGTTCTCGGCCGCCAGCATGTCGAAGTCTTCGACATAGAACATCTCGCGTTTGGAACGGGCACCGTACCAGAAGCTCATCTTGCGCTTGGACTTCAGGCGACGCAGCTGGTCGAAGATATGGGAACGCATCGGCGCCATACCTGCACCACCACCGATGAATACCATTTCGGCATCGGTATCCTTGGCGAAGAACTCACCGAACGGACCGGAGATAGTCACCTTGTCGCCAGCCTTCAGGCTGAAGATGTAGGAGGACATCTGTCCCGGAGGGGCAGTCCAGTTGCTCGGGGGTGGGGTCGCGATACGCACGTTCAGCATGATGATGCCGAACTCTTCCGGATAGTTTGCCATGGAGTAGGCACGGATGATCGGCTCATCGACCTTGGACTCCAGCTCAAAAATCTTGAAGCGATCCCAGTCACCGCGATACTCCTCGGGAATATCGAAGTTCTTGTAGTAGACGTGGTGAGCCGGCGCTTCGATCTGGATATAACCACCGGCGCGGAACGGTACGCTCTCGCCATCGGGGATCTGCAGCTTGAGCTCCTTGATGAAGGTGGCCTTGTTATCGTTGGAGATAACAGTACATTCCCACTTCTTCACCCCGAAGATCTCTTCCGGCAGTTCGATGTCCATGTCGCCACGCACGGTGACCTGGCAGGCCAGACGCTCGCCGTGACGGGCTTCACCCTTGCTGATGTGATCCAGTTCGGTCGGCAGGATGTCGCCGCCACCGGATTTCACCCGTACCTTGCACTGGCCGCAGGAGCCACCGCCGCCACAGGCGGAAGAGACGAAGATACCGTTGCCAGCGAGTACGCCGAGCAGCTTGCCACCGGCCGGGCTGGTCACAGCCTTGGCCGGGTCACCATTGATGCTGATTGTCACGTCGCCCGCGGTCACCAGCTTGGACTTGGCGAACAGAATGACTGCCACCAGTGCCAGCAGGATCACGGTAAACATGACCACACCCAAAATAATTTCCATCTATCGTTCCTTTCTGATTGCAGGAAAGCCGATTACAGGGAGATACCAGAGAAGGACATGAAGCCCAGCGCCATCAGACCGGCGGTGATGAAGGTGATGCCCAGACCACGCAGGCCTTCCGGAACATCGGAGTACTTCATCTTCTCGCGGATACCCGCCAGCGCAACGATCGCCAGCATCCAGCCTGCCCCTGAGCCCACGCCGTAGACCACAGACTCCACGAAGGTGTAGTCACGCTGCACCATGAAGGAGACGCCACCGAAGATGGCGCAGTTCACGGTGATAAGCGGCAGGAAGATGCCCAGCGCGTTGTAGAGAGCCGGGAAGTACTTGTCCAGCGCCATCTCCAGGATCTGTACCAGCGCTGCGATCACCCCGATAAAGGTGATGAAGCTCAGGAAGCTCAGATCCAGGTCAGGGGAGAGAGCTCCGGCCTTCAGCACGTAGTTGTAGATCAGGTTGTTGACCGGTACGGCGATGGTTTGCACCACGATAACGGCAATACCCAGACCCATGGAGGTCTTGACCTTCTTGGATACCGCCAGGAAGGTACACATCCCCAGGAAGAAGGAGAGTGCCAGGTTTTCGATGAAGATCGATTTAATCAACAGACTCAGATAGTGTTCCATACCTTAATCCTTCGCCTCCACCTGCTTGGGATCCTTGGTGCGCACGCCCCAGATGATCAGACCAATGATGAAGAATGCACTCGGCGGCAGCAGCAGGAGGCCGTTGGGTACATACCAGCCACCGTTGTTCACTAGCGGCAGCAGCTCGATGCCAAACCAGGTGCCGGAGCCCAGCAGTTCACGCACGGTCGCGACACTCAGCAGAATGGCGCCATAGCCCAGACCGTTACCGATACCATCCAGGAAGGAGGGGAGCGGCGCGCTCTTCATGGCGTAGGCTTCGGCGCGGCCCATCACGATACAGTTGGTAATGATGAGACCGACGAAGACTGACAGCTGCTTGGAGATGTCATAGGCATACGCCTTGAGCACCTGGTCAACCACGATAACCAGCGAGGCGATGATCGCCATCTGGGCAATGATCCGCACGCTGTTCGGGATCTGGTTGCGGATCAGGGAGATGAACAGGTTTGAGAAGGCGGTGACCGCCATGACCGCAAGGGTCATTACAAACGCTGTCTTCATCTGGCTGGTAACCGCCAGTGCGGAACAGACACCCAGCACCTGCAAGGCGATGGGGTTGTTGCCCAGCACTGGAGTCAACAGCAACTTTTTCATTTCGCTCTTGTCAGCCATTGTTGATTTCTCCTGCACGAACCTTGGCCAGGAAAGGACCGAAGCCCTTGGGACCCATCCAAAAGTCGAAGGTATGCTGTACGCCGTTACCGGTCAGGGTGGCGCCGGAGAGACCGTCGATCTCGTGCTCGGAGCCCGCCGGAGCGTGACCCTTGATGACGCGCAGCGCCGGCATGCCATCCTGATCGAACAGCTTCTTGCCGACAAACAGCTCGCGCCAGGCCGGGTTTTCGATTTCACCGCCCAGACCAGGGGTTTCACCGTGGTCATAGTAGGTGATGCCCTTGATAGTCTGGCCATCAGCGGCAACCGCGACGAAGGCATACATGGTAGACCACAGACCCTGACCGTAGATGGGCAGGATGATGTTGTCGATCTTGCCATCGGCATCCTTGGCGAAGAACACCGGAACCAGCTTGGAGATCTGGCGCAGGCCAGCCTTGTCCTCGGCAGCAGCCAGACGGATGTTTTGCGCCGGATCTTTGGCCGCCTGTTTGGTATCGAAGTTGTCGGCATCGCCGTCAACAAAGTTACCGGTGGCGAGATCCACCAGACGGGCTTCGATCTTGTCGCCATACAGCTTGGCCAGATCGCGCTTGGCTACATCGCTGATGTCCACGCCGGCTACGGAGAGAATATTGCTCTGTTTATCCAGCGCCTTGTTCTCCTCTTGGGTAGAACGCAGGCCAACGGCAGCAACGGATACCACGATGGAACAGGCCAGACAGAGGCCGGTGACCACGCTGATGGTGCCGAAGGTTGAGTCTTTATTAAACGCCACGAGCAATCCTCCGCTTGATGTTTGCCTGAGCGACGAAGTGGTCAAACAGGGGAGCAAACAGGTTTGCAAACAGAATGGCCAGCATCATGCCTTCCGGGAACGCAGGGTTGACCACGCGAACCAGCACGACCATCACGCCGATCAGGGCGCCGTACCACCACTTGCCCTTGTTGGTAAAGGCGGCGGAGACAGGGTCGGTCGCCATGAAGGCCATACCGAAGGCGAAGCCACCCAGTACCAGATGCCAGTGCCACGGCATGTTGAACATGGGGTTGGTATCGGAACCGATGACGTTGAACAGCAGGGAAGTGGCGATCATACCGACCATCACGCCGGCGATGATGCGCCAGGAGGCGATGCGCATATAGACGATCATGGCCGCACCCAGCAGGATCATCAGGGTGGAGACTTCACCGATGGAACCCGGCAGGTTGCCAAGGAAAGCGTCCATCCAGCTGATAGCCTGACCGGTGGCACCGTTGATCAGCGCCATCTGGCCGCCCTGAGCCCACTGGCTCAGCGCGGTTGCACCGGAGTAGCCATCAACGGCAACCCAGACTGCGTCACCGGAGATTTGGCCTGGGTAGGCGAAGAACAGGAAGGCACGACCTGCCAGCGCAGGGTTCAGGAAGTTCTTGCCGGTACCACCGAACACTTCCTTGGCCATTACCACACCGAAGGTGATGCCCAGCGCAGCTTGCCACAGGGGCAGCTCGGGCGGCACGATCAGGGCAAACAGGATGGAGGTCACGAAGAAGCCTTCGTTGATCTCGTGCTTGCGCACCATGGCAAACAGCACTTCCCAGAAACCACCGACAAAGAAGACGGTGATGTAGATCGGGAAGAAGTGGGTGGCGCCAATCAGCATCTTGCTGCCGATACCGGCAACAGCGGGATCGAGGGAGGCACCCAGCATGGTCGCCAGGGCATATTGCCAGCTGCTGGCACCGGCTGCCGAGCCCATGTGGGCAATGGCGGCGATGGCCTGGTTGCCAACGTTGTACATGCCCCAGAACATGGCCGGGAACACGGCCAGCCACACCATGATCATCATGCGCTTCAGATCGAGCGCATCACGGACGTGGGCGGCATTGCGGGTAACGCTACCCGGGGTATAGAACAGGGTATACGCCGCTTCGAACAGGGCGTAGTACTTGGCGTACTTTCCACCCGGTTCGAAGTGATGTTCCATATTTTCAAGAAGTTGCTTGAAACTCATCGCTTAACCTTCCAGTTCAATCTTGGTCAGGCACTCACGCAAGATAGGGCCGTACTCGGTCTTGCCGGGGCAAACGAAAGTACAGAGGGCCAAATCTTCCTCATCCAGCTCCAGGCAGCCCAGTGCTTGCGCACCGTCGGTATCGCCGGAGACCATGTCCCGCAGCAGCAGGGTAGGCAGGATGTCGAGTGGCATCACCCGTTCATAGTTGCCGATAGGCACCATGGAACGGTCACTACCGTTGGTAGTGGTGGTGAAGTTGATAAGGCGACCCTTCATCAGATGAGAGAGGGTGGTGCGGGTGATGGAGAACTTGTTGGCACTGGGGTTGATCCAGCCCAGGAACTCTTTCTCGCGACCCTCGCCCAGTGCACAGACCTGATTGTGGTAACGACCCAGATAGTCGTGAACACCCTCAGCCTTGGCGCCGCTCAGCAGGGAACCGGAGATGACGCGGTTTTCATCGGCACGCAGCTCATTGTTGGTGAGTTGGCTGATGCAGGCCCCCAGACGGGTACGCAGCAGACGCGGCTTGAGCACATTCGGGCCGGCCAGGGCGATCACCTTGTCGGTGCAGATCTGACCGGTGGTGAACAGCTTGCCGAATGCGATCACATCCTGATAGTTGATGTGCCACTGCACCTTGGTGCTGCTGACCGGATCCAGGAAGTGGATATGGGTACCCGGCAGACCGGCAGGGTGCGGACCGACGAAGATCTCTTCCTTGACCTGAGCCAAAGAGGAGTGAGGCAGACTGCCTTCGCCTTTACAGACATAGACGGTGCCGTCGGTCAGGCGGGTCAATACGGCAAGACCATCGAGGAAGGCCTGCGGCTGTTCCTTGATAATCAGCTCGGCATCGGCAGCCAGCGGGTTGGTGTCCATCGCGGTCACGAAGATGGCGCGCGGGGCTGAGCCAACCGCAGGGACTTTGCTGAACGGGCGAGTGCGCAGTGCTATCCACTGACCTGATGCAACCAGGATCTCTTGCACCTTGCTGCGCTCGAGCTTGGCCAGCTCGGAAGAGGCAAAATGCTCGAAGGTCACCTGCTCATCGGAGCCGTCGAGGTCGATGACCACTGACTGGAGCACACGTTTGGCTCCACGGTTGATCTCTGAAACTACGCCGGTGGCGGGGGCCGTGAATTTAACGCCGGGATTCTTCTTGTCTTCGAAGAGCTCCTGACCTTTGATGACGCGATCACCTACTTTGACGAACATAGTAGGTCGCATCCCCACGAACTCCTCGCCCAGTGTAGCAACACGGGTGATGGCGGGGCCATCGTAGATTACTTGCTCTGGCGCACCCAGCACGGGGATGTCCAGTCCTCTTTTGATTGTAATCATACTTAATTGCACTACCGTTACGGGAAGAGAGGTTGGTTAGCGCCGAGAAATACATCACGACGGGTGGTTGAATGAGTCGCTGTTGTGGCTGCGCCGGGTGGTCAGGCTCAGCAATTATTCAACATGCGAGGTCACTCAAAAGCGCTTGAGTCTACCACTTAAGGCCCATTTTCTGCCATGCCAAATAGGCAAAATCCCTGCGTCATCACAAAATTAACCTGCAATGAATAACCCCTGAATTCCTTGTAAGCTGTGGTTTTAAAGGTTTTTTTAGTTTAATACCCCCATGGGGGTATGCTTGTGTAAGGCTGTGACTAAGCCGCCAGGGAAAACTGAATTAAAAACCTATTTATGGTTGTCAGGATCAGCAGGCTGGCGGCTTTTTGTTTAATTTTTGTTTGTTTGTCACCCATAGGGTGGTGGGTCAGAGCAATGGGTGACAGCTAGCCGTTCAGGAGTGCGAGGGGTTGCCAACACAAGCTGGTGTGCGTGGTGCCTTACCCTTCTCCTGCCACTCGCTTGCCGTGTAGGTATGCAGTGCAAGTGCATGGACAGCGCCGGCCAGTTCATCGGCCAGGATGGCGTTGACCTGACGATGCCGAGAGAGAAGGCGCTGACCCGCAAACTGTTCGCTGACGATCACCACCTTGAAGTGGCTCTCAGATCCCGGTTCCACACGGTGCATGTGGCTCTCGTTGATCACCTCCAGCACGGTAGGGGAGAGGGCGGCGGTCAGCTTGGCTTCAATCAGTTGTTGGATAGTCATCGGATCGGCTTCCAGAGTGAATGTCGGGCCATTCTATCGGCAGTCGCGGGATGGAATAAGCCCCCGTAAGAGGGAAATCACCCGTCAGTTGCCCCCTTGATGCGCATCGAACTGGTGAAATTCCTGCTCCTCGCTAGAATAGCGCCACTTTGCGTCGCCCCTGGCGCCTGTATACACGAATCAAGCCGAGGTTGGACTCTTCCTATGCAAACCCTTCTCGACACTCCCCATTGCCAGCTCACGCTCTACCGCTATCCGCGCCAGAGTCAGGAGACCCTGCAAGCCTGGGATGCGGCTGACGAATACCTGATCAACACCCTGGCGGAGTCTCCCCTCGAGCAGGCGGGCCCCGTCATCATCATGAATGACGGTTTTGGCGCGCTGGCCGCCTATCTGCATCCGCACTTCCCCTGCTGCGTCACCGACTCCTACATCAGTGAGCGGGCGACCCTGGCCAATCTGGCCGAAAACGGACTGGATGCGGGTGGTATCCGCTTGCAGGATGCGCTGGCGCCGCTGCCCGATGCCCCTGCGCTGGTGGTGATCAAGGTCTCCAAATATCAGGCACTGCTGGAGCAGCAGCTGCTGGCATTGCGTGCGGTGGTGACACCGGCAACCCGCGTTATTGCTGCCGGCAAGGCGAAGGATATTCATACCTCCACCCTCAAGTTGTTCGAGAAGTATTTGGGGCCTACCCGTACCTCGCTGGCCTGGAAGAAGGCGCGCCTCATTCACTGCGAGCCGCAGGCAGAACGTCCCGCGCTGGCCAACCCCTTCCCGACTGTCTGGCCGCTGGAGGGGAGTGGCATGCTCATCCACAACCATGCCAACGTCTTCTCGCGCACCAGTCTCGATATCGGTGCCCGCTTTATGCTGGACAACCTGCCCATCCACAGTGCCCGCAAGGTGATCGATCTGGGCTGTGGCAACGGGGTGCTGGGTCTGTCGCTGCTCGCCAAAGACAGCGAGGTGGAGGTGACCTTTATCGATGAATCCTATATGGCAGTCGCCTCGGCACAGCTCAACGTCGAGCACAATCTGCCTGATGCACTGCCGCGTGCCCGCTTTATGGTCAATAACTGTCTCGACGGGGTGGCGGTCGGCTCGGCGGATCGGATCCTCTGCAACCCTCCTTTCCATCAGCTACAGGCGATCACCGATCATATCGCCTGGCAGATGTTCAGCGATGCGCACCGGGTGTTGCCTCAAGGGGGTGAACTCTGGATAGTAGGCAACCGTCATCTGGACTATCACAACAAACTCAAGCGCTTGTTTGCCAACGCACAAGTCGTTGCGTCGAACAGCAAATTCGTTATTTTGAAAGCCATCAAACGCTAAAGCCAAAGGAAACCATGATGAAAAAGTCACTCTTGCTGCTGGCCGCCCTGATGCTGGGCGGGTGTGCCACTCATTGGCCGGAGACAGCGCTGCTCAATCCGCAGGTGATCCCCGCCAACCAGCAATACTACTCTGGCAATCGCATCACCATGGAAGGGGTAGACAAGCGTGAGGCTGCCTACGTCTTCTCCATCAAACATAAAGAGAAAGCGCCCGTGCTGGTCAACAGCGAGCGTCCGCTCAACCTGCTGATGGCCGAGCGGCTGGCCGAAGGTCTGCGCAGCCAGGGTCTGGAAGTGGGCAACAGTGGCACCACCAACCTGACGCTGGTGATTTCCAACGCCGCAGTCAATGTGGAAGAGAAGACCTTTACCTATGTCACCAAATCCCGCGTCAGCCTGCAGGTGATCGCCGATTTTCAGGGCAACCGTCTGACCAAGCAGTTCAACATGTCCTCCAGCAAGGAGAGCCCGAGCGAGCCAAGCATGGCCGACCTGGAGTCTACACTGAACCTGCAACTGGGTAGCGTGCTGCAGCAGATCATGGCGGATGACGCGCTGCGCGGTTACCTGAAAGGTCAACCGAACGGTGCAGGGGTCTGATGATGAAAAAACTCTGGTTGCTGGCCATGCTGATCGCCCCGCTGGCGTTCGCAGGCCCGAAAGTCAGAATGGAGACCAACCACGGCAATATCGTGGTGGAGCTGGCTCCTAAGCAGGCGCCCCAGACGGTGAAGAACTTCCTGCGCTACGTGGCTGATGGCAGCTATGACGGCAGTATCTTCCACCGGGTGATCCAGGATTTCGTGGTGCAGGGTGGGGGTTACAACCAGCAGTTCCAGCAGCTGCCGACTTATGAGCCGGTGGTCAACGAGTCGCGTGGCGGTCTGCCCAACAAGCGTGGCTCCATCGCCATGGCTCGCACCCAGGCGGTCGACAGCGCTACTCGCCAGTTCTACTTCAATCTGGTCGACAACAATAACCTCAACGCCGGTGGCGCCGCGGGTTATACCGTGTTCGGTCAGGTGGTGCAGGGGATGGAGGTGCTGGACAAGTTGGCCCAGGTACAGACCGGTTACAGCCCCATTTTGCGTGCCAATGATGTGCCGACCAGTCCCATCATTCTGAAGAAGGTGTTCTTGCTGGCAGAAACTCCGGCAGACAAGAAAGTCGACAAGAAAGCGGGCAAGTAACTCTCGCCGGACGCGGTTCGTCACCTCGCCTCGTCAGATCACAATACAAGGCTCATCCCGTTCGGGATGGGCCTTTTCTCTATCCGGGCTTCTTTTGCCTATCTCTTTGCTTGCCTTGGCTATCTGCCATCAACCTGCCAAAATGACGCACTTTTCCAAAGTCGTCAGGTAGTTGAATATGATCCGCACACCGAGTTGGCGGGAATCGCTCGCTGTTTATCTCGAAGCCCGAGTACTCATTCTCTTTGCCATGGGCTTTTCATCGGGTCTGCCGCTGTTGCTGGTATTTGGCACCCTCTCATTCTGGTTGCGCGAGGCCGATGTCAGCCTGACCGATATCGGTTACATGAGCTGGGTGGCGCTGGCCTACGGCTTTAAATGGTTGTGGTCGCCGCTGGTGGATCGTATGCCATTGCCACTGCTCTCTACCCTGTTGGGGCGTCGTCGTAGCTGGATGTTCTTCTCCCAGCTATTGATCGCGGCTGCGTTGGTAGGGATGGCGTTTTGTGATCCCAAGAGCGGGTTGACTCATTTGGCCTTGTTCGCCCTGCTGGTGGCCTTTGCCTCGGCGACTCAGGATATCGTGATCGACGCCTATCGCATCGAATCCGCGCCCGAGCGACTGCAGGCTGCGATGGCGGCCTCCTACATGACTGGCTACCGGTTGGCGATGATCATCGCCGGTGCCGGCGCATTGGCGCTGGCAGCCTGGTTTGGCAGCAACAGCGGCTATGACTATCGTGGCTGGCAGATCACCTATCTGGTGATGGCCGGTCTGATGTCACTCGGGGTGATTACCACGCTGTTCTGCCATGAACCTGATATCGATCTGGCCGGTCAGGGCAGACAACAGGCAGAGCGCAAGGCACTGCTGCAGGAAAAGGGGTGGCCCGCCCCCTTGGCAAGTGCCGGAGCCTGGGGTTATGAGGCGGTCTGGAGTCCGTTTGCCGACTTCTTTCGCCGTTATGGTCGCTCGGCGCTGCTTATCCTGTTGCTTATCGCCTGTTACCGGATTGCGGATGTGGTGATGGGGGTGATGTCCAACAGCTTCTATGTGGATATGCAGTTCAGCAAGACCGAAGTCGCCACTATCACCAAGGTGTTTGGCGTTATCATGACGCTGGTGGGGGCGGCACTGGGGGGCGTGCTGGTGATGCGCTTTGGCACGCTGCGGATCCTGTTTCTCGGGGCGCTGCTCACCGCCAGCACCAATCTGCTGTTTGCCCTGCTCCATCAGGTTGGTCACAACCTGGAGCTGCTGACCCTGATCATTTCGCTCGATAACCTCAGCGCCGGCATCGCCACCGCAGCTTTTGTGACCTATCTCTCCAGCCTGACCAATGTGGCGTTTTCAGCGACGCAATACGCCCTGTTCAGCTCGGTGATGTTGCTGCTGCCCAAGTTGTTGGCCGGTTTTTCCGGGCAGGTGGTGGAGCAGATTGGCTACAGCGCCTTCTTTGTCGGCACCAGTTTGTTGGGCTTGCCCGTGTTGTTGTTGATTGTGCTGGTCGCCCGTAAAGGGGGTGAGTTGTTCTCAGTTGCTGACAAATAGCAAGCGTTTGCGTAGAATCGGGGGTGATTAGATTCACACTTCCGGATAAAGTTCCCGAGAAGTTGTTTCACCCCCAATTTTATTTGATTAGAATTCCTCTCGCTCCTTGTGGGCAGGCTACGGAAAACCTCAACTAACGCACAAGAGACCAATAAAATGGCCAAATTTACCAAGACTCTGATCGCTACCGGTCTGCTGGCTGCTGCCGCAACTCCAGCCTTTGCTGCTGACTACAGCGGTGATATCCACAAGAATGACTACAAGTGGATGCAGTTCAACGTCATGCACACCATCGACCAGCGCCCTTTCACTACCGGTGAAGAGGACTACAACGATACCTATTTTGAGATGGAGTTCGGTGGTCGCTCCGGCCTGTTTGACCTGTACGGTTACGTCGACGTATTCGATATTTTCGACTCCCGTCACAGCAATAAACACCATGGTCAGAACCTGTTCATGAAGTTTGCACCGCGTATGTCTCTGGATGCGCTGACAGGTAAAGATCTCTCCTTTGGTCCTGTGCAAGAGCTTTACATTGCCAACCTGAACAACGTTGGTGACAAGCAGATGGAAAACCAGCTGGGTCTGGGTGCCGATGTGATGGTTCCCTGGTTTGGCAAGGTTGGCATGAACCTGTATGCACGTCACGCCACCGAGAACCAGTTCTTCACCGAAGAAGAAGGTGAGTGGAACGGTTATCAGTTCTCCATGAACTGGTTCAAGCCTTTCTATACCTTCGGCAATGGCAGCTTTGTCTCCTACCAGGGTTATCTGGATTATCAATTCGGCCTGGATACCCATGACCGTGCTGACCGTACCAGCGACAACCTGGCCACCTTCCACGGTATCTACTGGCACTCCGATCGCTACGCGGTTGGTTATGGCCTGAAGTATTTCATGGATGCCTACGGTACCAAAGATGGCTCCAAAGCCTACGACGGTACCCCGTGGAAGAGCACCGGCTTCAGCCACTACTTCTCTGTTACCTACAAGTTCTAATAAAACTTGGGGAACAAAAAACCGGAGCATTGGCTCCGGTTTTTTTATGCTCGGACGATTAAAGAAGAGGAGAAGGGAGAGCCCTTCTCTCCCATCATCAGTCGCGGAAATTCTGAAACTGCATCGGTTGGCCCAGGTCGGCGCCACGGACCAGTGCCATGGTCTCTTGCAGATCGTCACGCTTCTTGCCGGTGACACGTACTTCATCACCCTGGATGGCGACCTGTACCTTGATCTTGGAGTCCTTGATCAGCTTGACCAGCTTCTTGGCGATCTCTTTCTCGATCCCCTGTTTGAACTTGACGGTCAGGTGGAAGCGTTTGCCGGAGTGAACGGAGTCACCCACTTCCATGGAGCTGTTTTCGATGTTGCGCTTGAGCAGGGCACCGCGCAGGATTTCGACCATCTGCTTGAGCTGGAAATCGGCATCGGCTTCCAGCTTTACCTCTTCTTTGTTCAACTCGAAGCTGGCTTCTACCCCACGAAAATCGAAACGGGTGGCCAGTTCACGATTGGCGTTGTCGACTGCGTTCAACACCTCGTTCATTTTGACTTCAGAGACAATATCGAATGACGGCATAGCCGAAGCTCCTCATGTTGCGTTATCGGGGGCCAAATCTACCAGAAATACGGCAAATTTGCTGATTTTGATGGGAGTGCTCTGCTAGAATCCCCTGCGCACAGGAAGGTTGGACCCGTTAGTGTCCGTTCGCGCTATTTTTCATTTATTCCCGGTAACAGGTTGAGAGGATTGCAACCCTTACCCTGACAGAGTCACATCATGCCAAGCGGATTAAAAAATTCCCGACAACCCGTTATGCCACCTGTAGCGCCCAAGTGGACACTGCTCGGGTGCGGAGCTCTCGGCGGCGTTTTTGCCTCCCTGCTGACCCAGAGCGGTCAATCCACCCGAGTCTTGTTGCGTGAGCATCATCAATCTACCCTGCACCCCGGATTTGACTTTACTTCGTTGGAGGGGCAGGTACAGCTGCTCAATATCGAACGTGCATTTGCCGGCCAGCCGGGAAAAATCCAGCGTCTGTTGGTGATGACCAAGGCCAGTCAGGTGGTTGGCGCCCTGGCTCCACTGGTTGGCCATCTGGATGCTGGCGTGCCGATCGTACTGCTGCACAACGGGATGGGGATTGCCGAGAAGGTGGTCCAGATGTTTCCGCATAACCCGGTGATTGCAGGGGTGACCAGCCATGGTGCCATGAAAGCGGGCCATTTCGTGTTCCGTCATACCGGCAAGGGGGAAACCTGGTTGGGGCCATTTAACGAGGCAGCCAAGGCTCATGCATCACTGGCAGATGAGTTGGCGCAGGCATTGGGTCAGGCGGGTTGGGATGAGCAGATAGTGGCACGCCAGTGGCAAAAGCTGGCCATCAACTGTGCCATCAATCCCCTGACGGCCCTCTACAAGCTGAAAAACGGCGAGCTGGCTGGCCCCCGTTTTGCCGATGCCCTGCAGCAGATCTGTGTGGAGGTGGCGGATGTGATGTGTGCTGAAGGAGTTGCAACCACGGCCGAAGAGTTGCAGCGCCGGGTGATGACAGTGGTGGAATTGACCGCTGACAATTACTCCTCCATGTATCAGGATATGGAGCTGGGACGCGAGACCGAGATCGAGGCCATCACCGGCTTCTTGTTGGTCAAGGCTGCCCGGCATGGCATTGCCGTGCCGGTCAATCAGGGTCTCTATCAGGCGATCAAAGAGAAGAGTCAGGCCGCCTGATCCGTTACATGACAGAGCAAGCAGCAAGGAGGCGAACGTGAGTGTACTGGTGCTGGTGGCCCCCGGGTCGGAAGAGATAGAGACGGTCGCCATTGTCGATACCCTGGTGCGTGCCAGCATCGAGGTGGTGCTTGCCTCTTGTTGCCCGCATGGTGAGCGTCAGATCAAGGCATCTCGTGGGGTGCAGCTGGTGGCAGATTGTCATATCGACGAGCTGAACCGTCGGGACTTTGAAGCCATTGTGGTGCCTGGGGGTCTGCCCGGCAGCGAAGTGATCCGTGATACCCCGCTGGTCATCGAACTGCTCAAAGAGCAGGCTGCTCTTGGTCGCTGGCGCGCTGCCATCTGCGCCGCCCCCGTGGTGGTGCTGCAACATCACGGCCTGCTGGATGGTGCCATCGTCACCTGTCATCCCGGCTTTCAGTCCCGACTGCCGACATCGCAGCTGTCACGTGAGCGGGTAGTCAGGGATGAGGCTCATCGCCTTATCACCAGCCAGGGGCCGGGCAGTGCCATCGAGTTTGCCCTTGAACTGGTTCGGGTGCTGCGCGGGGATGACGTGGCTACCGCCGTGGCTGGCCCTATGGTGCTGCCTTGAGCGCACTCTGCTGCAGAATCAAGCTGGCCATGCTTTGAAAAACGGGCCCCGGTCATCTTGATCGGGGCCCGCTTGTTATCTGCCGTTGTCGGTCACGCCATCTTGTCCGGCTCAGTAGTCGTACTGTTTGCACTTCTTCTTGCGAAACTCTTCACGCCAGCGTGACAACTCTTGCTCTGTGCCGAGTGTGTCCCCTTTCTTGATGGCCTGTTCCAGTATCTCAATCCGGTCGTACAGCCAGCGGCACTCTGCCGTCGGGTTGTTCTTGCCGATGCCGGTCAGCGGCAGCAAACAGAGTCCCAACCAAAGATATTTCATCCCGAACGCTCCTTGTCATTGTGGTAGTAAAGGTCTCCTTGGAGTCTACTATTTTAGCCGCAACGAGAGAGATAGAGCTGCGGTTATCCTTGGGGTAAGATGATGCCATGTCTGTTTATTTATACAGTGGTATGCGCAAGATCATCCATATCGACATGGACTGCTTTTTTGCCGCGGTGGAGATGCGGGACAATCCGGCGTTGCGGGAGGTGCCGCTCGCCATCGGTGGGGCCTCCGAGCGGCGCGGCGTCATCTCGACCTGCAACTATGTGGCGCGCCGGTTCGGGGTGCGCTCCGCCATGCCGAGCGCGCTGGCGAAAAAACTCTGCCCACCGCTGGTACTGATCCCTGGGCGAATGGCGGTGTACAAGGATATCTCCCGTCAGCTCAGGGCCATTTTCCTCCGCTATACCGATCAGGTTGAACCGCTGTCGCTGGATGAGGCTTACCTCGACGTGACCCACAGTCCTTGCTGTGGCGGCAGCGCCACCCTGATGGCGCAAGAGATCCGGCAAGCCATCGTCACCGAACTGGGATTGACCGCTTCGGCCGGAGTGGCCCCCAACAAGTTTCTCGCCAAGCTCGCCTCGGAGCAGCGCAAACCCGATGGTCTGTTTGTCATTCGTCCCGACGAAGTGGCCGAATTTGTCTGCCAGTTGCCCCTCGGCAAACTGCCTGGGGTGGGGCGCAAGACCGCCGAGCGGCTGGAGGCTCAGGGGCTCTACACCTGTGAGGATGCGCGGGCCTTGTCGGCACAAGAGCTGTGCAGCCGTTTTGGCAAGCTGGGGGAGATGCTGACGACCCGGATCTGGGGGCTGGATGAACAGCCGGTGCAGGCGCACCGGATCCGCAAAACCATCGGTGTGGAGACCACCCTGGCGAGCGATGTTTGTGACGAAGCCGCCTGCCTGACGGTATTGCAACAACTGTTGCCGGAGCTTGAGCGGCGATTTCAGCTGGCGTGCCCTGCCGAGCAGGTGATGGGGCAGGGGATTAAACTCAAGTTTGCCGACTTCCACCAGACCACCGTCTATCGCAGTCAGGGTGGCTATCAGCCAGCCTTGTTCGTTCCCCTGCTCAAAGAGGGGCTACAGCGGGCGCAAGGGCGTTCGGTTCGCCTGCTGGGCTTGGTAGTGGGTTTGCCACAAGAGGGTGAAGTTAATCAACTCTCGCTGGATTTGCTGTGAGAGAGTTAAGTTTTTGTTTATAAAGTCGATAATCTATCCATATCTGTATGACGTAGGAATATTGGCATGAGCGCTCTTTCTGTCCAGGGTCGGATTACCCTGATCGCCGGTTGCTGTCTGTTGGTGACAGCCGCCGCTCTGGTTGCCTCTTCGATTTACAACGCGAACAAGATGCAACAGCAGGTGCGGCAAGCCACCATGCACGAGGCGCAGCAGTCTGCCGAAAACTGGATGAAGGCGATGGGCTCGGAGCAGGCGGCCAAGGTGACCAGCTATCTCGATGAGGCCTATTTCCGCGCCAGTTTGCTGGCGGAGAGCGTGTTGTTCCAGCGCAAGAATGCGGCCGAGAACTTTGTCCATTCGGAGGCGCTGCGCAGCGCCGTCAATCAGCAACTGCACGATGCCGTTGCCTCATCGACCAATCTGCTTGGTGTCTATGCGGTGTTCGAGCCTGATCAGCTGGATGGGGAAGACAGCAACTATCAGGGCTCAACGGCGCTGGGTTCCAACGACAAGGGGCGTTTTTCCAGTTACTGGGCCTATGACAACGGCAAGATAGAGCCGGAAGTGCAGAATGAAGATGTACTGGCCGATGAGAGCCCGACCGAGGCTGGTGGCATCGAAAACGAGTGGTATCGCTGCAGCATTCGCACCCGTGCCCTCTGCCTGCTGGAGCCCTATCTGGACGATGTGGGTGATAAACAGATATTGATGACCTCGGTGACGGTCCCGCTGCTGGAGCTGGGGACCTTGCTGGGGATGGTCGGGGTCGATATCTCGCTGGCCACTTTGCAGAGTCTGGTCAGCGCCATGGACAAGGAGCTCTATGACGGCAAGGGCAGAATCTTGCTGGTCAGTCACGAGGGGCGCGTGGCGGGAGCCGATGAGTTCGATGTGACCATGGGGCGGGGGTTGGATCAGAAGTATCAGGGGCTGGCCAGCGAGCTGAAAGGCTGGCTCAGTCAGGGTCAGGAGCTGACTCGCTGGAGCAGCGATGGCACCTTGTTGCAGACCTTTGTCCCGGTCTCCATGCGTGGCACTGAACGTAAATGGGGTATCTACATTGAATTGCCGCGCACCGTGGTGCTGGCCTCGGCCCAGCAACTGCAGGATGAACTGGCCAGCGAGGCCAGTCGCAGCGTGGTCTCGCAACTGTTGATCGGCATCTTGATCTCGCTGGTGGCCCTAAGTTTTATCTGGTTGATGGCGCGCCAGATTGTGGCGCCCATCCGCGCCGTGGTTGCCCGCCTCAAGGATATCGCCAGCGGTGAGGGGGATTTGACCCAGCGTATCGAGATCCAGCGGCAAGACGAAATCGGCGAGCTGGCCAAGTGGTTCAACAGCTTCCTCAACAAGTTGCAATCCACCATCAGTCAGGTGATTGATACCGTCTCCGGTACGCGCAACAGTGCCGAGCGAGCCGCGCAAGTGGCTGAGCGCACCAGCAGCGGCATGCAGGCCCAGTATCAGGAGATCGATCTGGTGGCGACGGCATTTGAAGAGCTGAGTGCCACGGCTATGCAGGTGTCGGGCAATGCCAGCGCAGCCGTCACTGCCGCCAACACGACGGATGCCGCGGCGCAAGAAGGCAAGTATGTGGTGGCTGACACCCAGGAGGCGATGCGCAAGCTGATGACCATCATCAATGATGCCCAGCCGGTAGCCGAGCATCTCTCGGCCAACAGCGGCAACATCAATGACATCCTCATCGTAATCCAGGGGATTGCCGAGCAGACCAACCTGTTGGCACTCAATGCGGCCATTGAAGCGGCGCGAGCCGGTGAACAGGGGAGAGGTTTTGCCGTGGTGGCCGATGAGGTGCGCAATCTGGCCGGTCGCACTCAGAATGCCATCGTCGAGATCCAGACCCTGATCAGCCAACTGCAATCCGGTACCGGCGCCGTGGTCAAGGCTATCCGCGATGGTCATGACCAAGCTGACGAGACGCTTGCCAAGGTAGATCTCTCGGTACAGGTGCTGGAGCAGATCATCCAGTCGGTCTCCACCATCCATCAGATGAACGAGCAGATTGCCCGGGCGGCGCAGGAGCAGAGTCGGGTAGCAGACGAGATCAACCGCAATGTCAGCAATATTCGCGATGTGAGCCACACCATTCGGGCCGAGGCGGCGACCTCCGCCGAAAATGGTCGCGAGCTCTCTGCGCTGGCGGACAAACAGCAGCAGCTGGTGGGGCAGTTCAAGGTATAGAAGGGATGAAAAAAGGCGCCATCCAGCTGGAGGCGCCAAACACATTCAGATGACAGACTGGGTCAAACCGGTGAGATTTGAGCCCCTCTTCCCGCAGAGGAAGAAACACAACACCACAATCACAGTCGAAAGACTCACTAAAAACACATGTAAACCAACACGTAGTAGAAAATGTGAGCCATATGACGACTGATTGCTGGGCGAATTATGTTTATTCACTGGTCGACCCGCAACCGACAAATTATAATGCGCCCCATTAGAAAAACTCATCGTCGGCTGGTGTCATGTCTCGTCGTTTACCCCCGCTCAATGCCCTCAAGGCGTTTGAAGCTGCGGCTCGTCACTTAAGCTTTACCCGCGCAGCAGAAGAGTTGTTTGTGACTCAGGCTGCCATCAGTCACCAGATCAAGGCGCTGGAGGAGTATCTTGGCATCAAGCTGTTCCGCCGCAAAAACCGCTCCTTGTTGCTGACCGAAGAGGGACAGGGCTATTTCCTGGATATCAAGGACATCTTTGCCTCCATCTCAGAGGCGACCGACAAGCTGCTGGCCCGCAGTGCCAAGGGGGCGTTGACTGTCAGTTTGCAGCCGAGTTTCGCCATCCAGTGGCTGGTGCCGCGGCTGGTCAAGTTCAGCGAGCGCCACCCCGATATCGACGTGCGGATCAAGGCGGTCGATCTCGATGAAGGGTCGCTCACCGATGATGTGGATGTGGCCATCTACTACGGGCGCGGCAACTGGCCTGGTCTGCGTAGTGACAAGCTGCATACCGAATACCTGATCCCCGTCTGTTCCCCCTTGCTGCTGACGGGATCCAAGCCACTGCGTACACCGCAAGATTTGACTCTTCATACCCTGCTGCACGATACCTCCCGCCGCGACTGGAAGGCCTGGTTCCGCCAGCTCGATATCGATGCCCCCAACGTCAATCAGGGGCCCATCTTCAGCCACTCCACCATGGTGATCCAGGCGGCGATCCACGGCCAGGGGGTGGCGCTTGGCCACAGCGTGCTGGCACAACCCGAGATTGAGGCCGGCCGCCTTATCTGCCCGTTCGAGCAGGTGCTGGTGAGCAAAAATGCTTTCTATCTGGTGTGCCAGGAGCAACAGTCGGATCAGGGCAAGATCGTTGCCTTCCGCGACTGGATGCTGGAGCTGGTGGAGCAGGAAGAGGCGCGTCGCAGGGCAAGGCTCGCCGATGCCTGATGTGATCCGCGAGGGGGCAATTGATGCCCCCGTTCGCATTTTGCTGGCCCACGGGGCAGGTGCAGGGATGGATCACCCCTTTCTTGCCGAGTTGTCACGCCTGCTGGCCGGGCCGGATATCGAAGTGGTGCGCTTCAACTTTGCCTACATGACCAGGCGAGCACAGGATGGCAAGCGCCGCCCGCCTGACAGGGCGCCTGTGCTGCTCGCCCATTGGCGCGACATGATCCGCGAGTTTGCCCATCCACGGCTGTTTCTGGCGGGCAAGTCGATGGGTGGGCGGATGGCGGCGGAACTGTATCGTGAAGGCGAGGGTGAGATGAATGCTGCAGGATTGCTCATTCTCGGGTATCCTTTCCACCCTCCGGCCAAGCCCGACAGTTGGCGAGGCGAGGTACTCAAGCACATTGCAGTGCCAACCCTGCTGTTGCAGGGGGAGCGCGACACCTTCGGTAGTCGCGCCGAACTGGCCGATTTCCCCTTCTCACCCGCCGTATCGGTCCATTGGTTGACCGATGGTGATCATGGTTTCAAACCGCGTAAAGCCAGTGGTGTGAGTGAGCAGGAGAATATGCAGCATGCGGCGGCGGCCATCAGCCATTTTGTGGCCCGGCACGGATAGCACGATAGGGTTGGTTTGATTGCCAGCCTCGATGAGAGAGGGAGAGTGAGGATGCAGATCCATCGACATTGGCTGATACTGGCTGGTTTCTTCGGGTTGACGGCCACCATGCTGGGGGCTTATGGCGCCCATGGATTGGCGGCGACCGGCATTACGCCCGAGCGTCTGGCGGCGTTCAATACCGCCGTGCAATATCAGTTTTTTCACGCATTGGCCCTGCTGGTTCTGGGCTGGTGTGGTGTGCGCAGCAGGGTGATCCACCTGGCTGGCACCGCCTTTGTGCTGGGGATCATCGGATTCTCCGGCAGTATTTACGCCATGGTGCTGCTTGGCAGCAAGGGGCTGGGGTTGATTACCCCGGCCGGTGGCCTCTGTTTTATGTTGGGATGGACGGCCCTGATCTGGGCTGGCTGTCGTCTTGGAGGAAAAAATGAATAATCTGCTGCTTTATTGCCGCCCCGGTTTTGAGAAAGAGGCGGCTGCAGAGATCACCGAGCGTGCCGGTAACATGCAGTGCTACGGTTTCGCCCGGGTCAAGGACGACAGCGGTTATGTGATCTTCGAACTGTATGACGAGGAGCAGGCGGACCTGCTGGCTCGCAAGCTGCCGTTCCGGGAGCTCATCTTCATCCGCCAGATGCTGGTGGTCACCCATGAGTTGAAGGATCTGGATGTCGCGGACAGGATCTCCCCGATCCTTGAGGCGGTGAGTGACTACACCATTTGCGGTGATCTGCGGGTCGAAACCGCGGATACCAACGAAGCGAAAGAGCTGTCGGCCTTCTGCCGCAAGTTCACCGTGCCGCTGCGTCAGGCGCTGCGCAGCAACGAGATCCTGACCAAGAAGGAGACGCCGAACCGTCCGGTGTTCCACGCCTTCTTCATGGCCAATGATCACGTGTTGCTGGGTTACTCCTATTCGTTCAACAACTCCGGATTCCACATGGGGATCCCGCGCCTGCGCTTCCCGGCCGATGCACCGAGCCGCTCCAGCCTCAAGCTGGAGGAGGCGTTTTACGTGTTCGTGCCGCGGGAAGAGTGGGATGTGCGTCTCTGCTCAGGCATGAAGGCGGTGGATCTGGGTGCCTGTCCGGGTGGCTGGACCTATCAGCTGGTGCGTCGTGGCATGATGGTGACGGCGGTCGACAACGGCATGATGGCCCAATCCCTGATGGATACCGGTCAGGTCAAGCATATCCGGGATGACGGTTTCGTCTGGCGTCCGAGCAAGAAGAACACCTACTGGCTGGTGTGCGACATGGTCGATAAACCGGCGCGGGTCGTTCACATGATTGCAGACTGGTTCCGTGAGGGCGACTGCCAGGAGGCGATGTTCAACCTCAAGCTGCCGATGAAGAAGCGTTATGCTGAATCGGTACACAATATCGAGGTGTTGCGCGAAATGCTCAAGGAGATCGACAACGCGTTCGTGATCCAGGCCAAGCAGCTCTATCACGATCGAGAAGAGATCACCGTGCATGTTTACAACAAGTACTGGGTCTCCAAACTCGAGCCCAAGGCGTGATGTAGCAGTTCTGCCTGTACGATAAATACCAAGGCCGACAGGGAAAGCTGTCGGCCTTTTGCTATTCGGCTGCCGGAAAATATCAGAAACGGTAATCGAGGCGCAGGGAGGATTCGTCGTCGGTCACCTTGATCTCTATCTGCAGCGGGATGGTTTTGTCTACCGGATTGAACTGCATCTTTATCCCGTCTCCTCTCAGCCTGAGGGCGGTGTTCATTCCGCCAGCCTTGAACTTGACCTTGGGTCTGAAGCGTTCGACCGACAGACTGACGCTCTTTTCCGGGGTCAGATTAAGCTGCGGGTAGGAGGTGATCTTTTGATTACCAAAGTTGTCGGTGGAGACTTCAATACCAAACGACAGGGGTTTGGGTGCCTTGAGCAGGTCGTTGGTATTCAGGCTCGAGCGCCATACCTCGGTGGCAGTCCGTTTTTCCTGCTGCGGCAGTTTGGCGGTTTGGGTCTGTTGATCCTGCTCGAAAGCACTGGCAGTACCACAAATCAGCATCAGACCCGAAACCAGATAGCACCCGTATCCCTTCATGAAAAACACTCCCTGTTCTTCTTCTCTATTGAACATAGTTGCTGTTTGGGGAGTGGCAAAGGATTCGGAAATATAAAAAAGGGAGCCGAAGCTCCCTTTTAAAATCAATGAATTAACTCACAGACGATCGATGATGGCCTGGGTGAATTCGCTGGTGGAAGCCGTGCCACCCAGATCGCGGGTGACCCGATCACCGGATTCGATGGTGGCTCGTACTGCTTCGCGTATCCGCTCTGCTTTATCCTGCATGCCGAGGTACTCCAGCATCTGGATGGAGGCGAGGATCACCGAGGTCGGGTTGGCGATATTCTTGCCAGCTATGTCAGGCGCAGAGCCGTGGACCGCTTCGAAGATGGCCGCGCCATCGCCGATGTTGGCGCCAGGCGCCATGCCAAGGCCGCCGACCAGACCGGCGCACAGGTCCGAGAGGATATCGCCGAACAGGTTGGTGGTGACCATGACATCGAAACGCTCCGGGTACATCACCAGATTCATGCAGGCGGCATCGACGATCATCTCTTCGCTCTGGATATCCGGGTAGTGGCTGGCGATTTCACGTGCCACTTCGAGGAACAGGCCGGAGGTCGACTTGAGGATGTTCGCCTTGTGGATGATGGTGACCTTCTTGCGCCCTTCCTGACGGGCCAGCTCGAAGGCGAACTTGACGATGCGCTCGGCCCCTTCGCGGGTGATGATGCTCATCGCCTCGGCACTCTTGTTGTCATCACTGCGCTTCTGACCTGCACCCGAGTACATCCCTTCGGTGTTTTCACGCACCGTGATGATATCGATGTTGTCGTAACGGCTTCTGGTGCCCTTGAAGGAGATGACCGGACGCACGTTGGCGTAGAGGTTGAACTTCTTGCGCAGGGAGACGTTGATGGAGGTAAAACCGCCGCCGACCGGTGTGGTCAATGGCCCTTTCAGGCTCACCTTGTTCTTCTCAATCAGATCCAGGGTCGCCTGGGGCAGCAGCTCGCCATGCTTTTCGAGGGCAACCAGACCCGCATCAGCGTATTCGTACTCAAAGTCACAGCCCGCATGGGTCAGGATCTGGATGGCTGATTCAATGATGCTGGGGCCAATGCCGTCGCCGGGGATCACGGTAATTTTTCTTTTGGACATGAGAGGGTTCCACTTCCAGGGTATAGGGGAGGATGGGGCTGCTTTATAGCATTTACTCAGCAAACCAACCACATTCCTTTACATTCTACTCACTTTTATCAACAGCGAGGGTGAGTCTCGTCATGGTTCACGCCCTTGCCTGCATTTTTGTTCGGCACTTCAGTCTGGCTGGGGCGGGTAGCGGATGTCCCGCAGGTTGAATCCCAGCGGAATATCCCGCTGCAAGCGCACCAGCCGCTGGGCCAGCAGGGCCTCATCCTGATGTTGGCGCAGTTTGATCAGTGGCTTGGCGGCGTCCTCTTGCTGGCAGGCTTCGAGCATGGCTGCCAGATTGCCATATTGCTGCAACAGCTGGGTGGCGGTCTTGGGGCCGATCCCCGGAACCCCCTTGATATTGGAACCGCCGATGCCGGTCAGGGCCCAGAAGTCGACCAGCTGATTAGGCGCTACCCCATATTGCTGCTGGACGAAGGCGGCATCCAGCCAGCGTTTGTTGAAGTAGTCGCGCACCCGGATCTGCGGGCAGATCAGTTGGCAGAACCCCTTGTCGGTGGAGATGATGGTCGCCTGATGGCCATGGCTGGCGATGCCGCTGGCGAGGGTGGCGATAAGGTCATCCGCTTCATCGGTCTCGGAGAGCAGAGCGTCGACCCCGCACTCCCAAAAGGCATCCTGCAGGGGCGCCAACCCCTCACGCAGTTCAGGGGGCATGGGGGTTCGCCCCTCCTTGTAGGCCGGATAGACCTCCTTGCGCCAGCTGTGCACCTCGCCATCAAACACGGCAATGACATGGGTTGGCTCGCTATTGGCCAGCAGCTTGCGGCAGGTATTGATGAGGTTGGCGCGGGTTGCAACCAGCGCCTGGGCAGGGGTCAGTGCCTGCTGGGCCTGTACCGCGTGCAGACGGCGAATGAGGTTGAGGGCATCGATGATGAGCAGGTGTGGCCGGATAGTTGACATGGGGCACTCTTGGCGGTCGGGACGCCCCATTGTAACAAACCGCTCGCCTTATGGGGGATTGATGGCGGTCGGGAAGGCATAGCGCCAATAAAGAGGGGCGCCGATGCGCCCCTCTGTCGATGATGTATCTGTACCCTAGCGGACGATTTCGTAGCAAGGCACATACTGACTGCCCGGCAGCTTCATCCGCTGCTGCTTGACGAAGCTCTCCAGCAGCTTGTCCATCAGGTGCATCAGCTCCTTGTCGCCGTGCAGCTTGAAGGGGCCCTTCTTCTCGATGGCGCGAATGCCCCCTTCCTTGACGTTGCCGGCGACGATGCCGGAGAAGGCACGACGCAGGTTGGCGGCCAGCAACTGGGGCGGCTGGTTGCGGTGCAGATCCAGACTGGCCATGCTGGCGTGATCCGGTTCGAAGGGGAGCTGGAACTCCGGCTCAATCTTGAGGGACCAGTTGAAGGAGTAGGCATCACCGACCGATTTGCGGTATTCGCGGATTTTCGGCATCGCCTCCTTCATCACTCGGGCCACTTCCGGTGCATCGCCAACAATGATCCGGTAGAGCTTGGTCGCCGGTTCACCGAGGGTCGCCTTGATGAAGTCGTCGATGGCTCGGAAGTAGTCGGCACTCTCTTTCGGGCCGGTCAGGATGATGGGCATGGGTTGTCGTTCGTTGGCCGGATGCATCATGATGCCGAGCAGATAGAGCAGCTCTTCGGCGGTGCCGACCCCGCCCGGGAAGATGATGATGCCATGGCCCAGACGCACGAATGCTTCCAGCCGTTTCTCGATATCCGGCAGGATCACCAGCTCGTTGACGATGGGGTTGGGCGGCTCGGCCGCAATGATGGAGGGCTCTGTGAGGCCGATGTAGCGCCCGTTGCGCACCCGCTGTTTGGCATGGCCGACGGCGGCCCCCTTCATCGGGCCCTCCATGGCTCCCGGGCCGCAACCGGTACAGATGTTCAGCTCACGCAAGCCCAGCTCGCTGCCCACGGCGCGGGTGTACTGGTACTCGATCTCGTTGATCGAATGTCCACCCCAGCAGACGATCAGGTTGGGATCGGCGCCAGGCAGGATCACCTTGGCGTTGCGCAGGATGGCGAACACCACGTTGGAGATATGAGTCGAATTGGTGAGGTTGACCAGCCGGTTCGATTCAAGCTGGTTGGAGACATAGAGAATGTCGCGCAGCACCGAGAAGAGGTGCTCCTGAATACCACGAATGATCTCGCCATCGACGAACGCGTGCTCGGGGGCGTTGAACAGTTCCAGCTTGACCCCGCGCTCGCGCCGGATCACATGAATGTCGAATGATTTGAAGCGCTCCAGGATCTCCTTGGAGCTGTCGGTATGGCTACCGGAATTGAGCACTGCCAGCGAGCAGTTGCGAAACAGTTGATAGATATCGCTGGAGGCAGTCTGCTTGAGGCGATCCACCTCAAGCTGTGACAGCAAATCCATGCTGCCGACGGGATTGATGTGCGTAATCATAGGTTCCCCTTTACTCACTTGTTATCGTTGTGTTTTTTCCCTGGGGAGAAAAGGGATGCCATGTTGCATCCCCTGAGTTTGATAGTAGTGGCAACGGAGGGGGGAGGGAAATAGGGCGACGACTGTTCGCTGTTTTTTTAGTCACCACTCAGGCCAGTGTCACTTGATCCCGACCTGCGTTCTTGGAGTGGTAGAGCGCTCTGTCCGCCCGTTCGAACACATCGGAGGGGTTGTCACCATCCTTGAACAGGGTTGCGCCGATGGAGATGGTGATCTCCACCTTGGCATCGCGAAAACGGAACGGGATGCTCTTGATGGTCTGGCGCAGGGTTTCCAGCGGCTTCTGGAACTTGTCCGGGTTGATATTGGGCAGCAGCACCACGAACTCTTCGCCGCCGAAACGGGCGATGAAGTCAGTGTCACGCAGGGCGCTCTGCAGCGCTTTGGCAACAACCTTCAACGCCTTGTCGCCGGCCATGTGGCCATAATTGTCATTGATGTTCTTGAAGTGATCGATGTCGATGATCGCCATGCAGAGCGGAGTGCGGTAGCGAAGCCAGCGCTTGAACTCCTGCTCCAGCCGCTCGTCGAGGGCGGCCCGGTTGTGTACCTGAGTCAGGCTGTCGAGGAACAGCTTGTGCTTCTGAATGGTCAGCCGCTTCTTGTATTCGGCGGTCTCATCCTTCATCAAGCGCAGCTTGGACTCCATGGTGGAGAGGCGGGTGAGCAGGTGACGTTCCCGTGCTGCGGTACTTTCCCGTTCTTGCAGCAGCAGATTGATGGCGCCCATATGGCCGGAGATGGCACGCTTGAGCGCATCGATGGAGTTATGGCTGGCCAGGGAGTGGTCGATCGCCTGCAGTTCGCAGACCAGAGCTTCGCGGGTTTCACGGGTTTCATTTTGTAGCGCACGCCCCTCATCGAGGGATTCGGTAAAGCCGACATGCACTGCTGACAGGCTCTCGTTGAGGGAGCTGAGAAAGGCGCGGGAGGCTTTGCGCTCCTCGCGGGTGCCTTCGATGATAAGTTCGATGACCTGCATACAGGTCTCTGCCAGCATGGCAGGATTGATGCCGATCAGCAGTTGACGGCGGATATCCCCGAGGCTCTCGCCAATTGAACCGGCGAAATCAAGTTCGGTGATCAGCCGCTGCAGTTCGTCTGCGATACGCGCATGATCTTTGAGGTCAAACGGCTCAACATCAGGTTGGGGTTCACAACCGGGCTCGCTCTCTTGCTGTTGGGGCGCTGAAGAGCCGGACAGTGGCTGGCTTGGCAGCAGCTGGATCTTGATCGCCTGCTGATAGAATTCAAGCAGGCGGATCACCTTCTTTTGATGATCGGCAATACCATAGCCGGCGGGGCTTTTCAGAAATTCCTTGAGGGATTTTCGGGTCTCTTCCGGGAAGCCCTTGATGGTTTTTAGCTGTTTTGAGCCAAGATCAATGGCTGCCTGGGTCAGGGTGAGCGACTCTTCCAGTGCATTGCTGTGCTGCTGCAGCAACTTCTCGATGGCAAGTAGCTCTGCATCCAGAGAAGTGAATGCGGGATTGCTATCCAGTCTCTGCTTGAGTTTGGCGAAGCGATTATCCAGCTCGCGATCGAAGCCGCGGCAAGAGAGCATCAGCTTGTTGATAAACTGGATGCCACGAGCTCGCTCTGCATCGGAAAAGGAGAGAACGCCGTCGAGCTCCAGCTGTTTTTGCTGGAGGGATTCCCTGAGCCTGGCCAATTGTCCTGCTACGGCAGCGATGTCATTCATTATCAGGTCGCCCTGTTGTCATTATTGTTTTTGGTGTTGGATAGCAACAGTGGCCGAACCCGAGGTTGAGTGTCGTCTGTTATCTATTATTTGCCAGCTGGCCTTCAGCAGCTTGCATCCTTGCGAGGCTGGGCCAGTTAACCCATTGCTTTTCATGAGAAGAATTGACTTTTACCAGCCCCTTGTCAATTGCCATCAAGCCGCATTGCCACACATCCCCATTAAAAAATGCAGCCTGCTGGCAATCGATGGCGGCGAGCTCCAACCAGGCGTTTTGCCGGTATTTTTCACTGAGCTGAATGGCTCCCGACAGGGCGAGATAGCAGAGGTCGAACAGGCCATTGTGATCGAGCGCGGTCGCCGCCTTGGGCAGGAAGGGGTGGCTGACAATCCCCAGGCTTATCTGGCGATCAAGCTCGTATTGGCAAGGGAAGGCGGCGATTGCGGTTAGCAGGTCTCCCGCAAGTTGATGCAGGTTGGTCACGTGGCGCTGCGGTACAACGTACAGCATGTGCCCTTCCCGCAAGTCATAGATACGGCCATCTTGCGGGGTCAGGGTATCCATATAGATGCCGAACGCCTGCTCGATTTCACGGCTGACCTGATAGCCGTGGCGCTCGAGGGTGTTGACCATAAAGGGCACCCTGAACAACAGGTAGTGCAGCTTGTCATCGAATTCGCTGTGCTCTTCGCTCAGATACCAGCGCTCCGATTTCAGCTGGCGTTTTGCCATCTCTCGTGGCCAGCGATTCATCAGCCGCTGCCAGTTGGCAAGTCCGGAACGGGGTTCGATCAGCAGGGCCTCGCCAGTGCGTTTCAGTTGCAGACGGGCGGTACGCAATTTGAGCCAGAGGGTGAAGAAGAGGTAGATGAAGAGCGCCAGCAGCAGGCTGGTGGTAATGCTCGACCAGAGATAGCGCTCCTGCTGGTGCTGGCTGTTGTTAAGCTGCTGCTCCAGCTCCTTGATGTGTTGTACCCGTTCAACTTGGACATAGTTGTCGCGGATCGCAGCCTGCTCCTGATCAATTTCCTGCTGGCGAACCTCTTCTCCCAAACGATGGAAGCGCTTGTAACTGTCGAGGGCCTGGTGCAGGTATCCCTTCTGTTCATACGCAAGTGACAACAGGCGGAATACTTCGTACTGGCGGCGAGTGTCGCCTACCTGATTGGCCAGTGCCCGGGCATTTTCCAGCTGCAGGATGGCGATGGCCGCCTCCTGCTTCTTCAGATAGAGCTCGCCGAGCAACAGCAGGGTATCGATCAGCGGCTCTTTGGCATCGCCCAACTCGTGGGACTGCCGGGATGCATTGAGGTAGTTGCCGGCCAGCGAGAGGTTACCGCTTTGCAGATAGGTTTTGCCTATCTCGTACTTGAGCAGAGAGGCCTGCGGCCGACTGCTTCCCTCATCAAGCAAATCCAGCGCATTGAAGAAGTAGACCAGCGCCATATTGAGGTCGCCCTGATCGCGGTTGAGTCGGGCCAGCACGATAAGTGAGTCGCATAGCAGTGACGGATTGCCGATGGAGTGAAAATAGTTGGCCGCTTCATTGGCATATTGCAGTGCTTTCTGGGGCTCCTGCTCTTGCTGATAGAGTTTGACTATCTGGTTGGAGAGCAAGCCGAGAAAGAGCGGGTCGTTGAGATTCTTGGCCTGCTGCTGGGCATCGATATATTCACCCAGTGCCAGCTGGGGTTGTTGCAGCACACGATAAAGGTCGCCGCTGATGGCGCTGACCCAGGCGCTGGCAAGAGGATTGGTGGCTTTGGCAGCCCAGATCCTTGCATCCGCCAGATGGGTCTTGGCGTCTTCAAGATGCTGATTTTCAATCTCGTAGCTGGTGCGTTGCAGGCGGCTATAGATCTGTAACTGGCTCTGTTTGAGGTCGGGACGGGCCAGCTGTTCGTCCAATTGTTCCAGCAGGATACGGCTGTTGTTCTGGCCATCTTGCCTTAGCCCCTGGCTACGGATTTTGAGATAGAGGGCGTGGGCCTTGAGTTCGGGTTGGCGCTCTCTCTCCGCCAGTTCCATCGCCTTGTCGAGGGTTTGCTGGGTAGCTTGATATTGGCCAAGCTGGATTCGGCACTCCCCTTCAAGCAGGTGTGCTCCGATGGTTTGCGAAACGGTGCTGTAGCTGAGCAGAGGCTCGCGATAGCCGAACTCCTGACGATTACTGATGATTTGCTGGGGATTATTGGCCGCACGCGTCAGAAAGGCGGAGGTGATCTGAACACATCTGGCAGGGTCGGTCAGCACCAGTGATTGGGCCTGTTGCAGATCCAGGGATAGTTGCTCCTTGTCCAGATCCAGATTCGGAGCGGACAGAGAAGACATCATCATAGCCAGAAAAAACAGTTGATTCATTGGATTAAGGACGGCGCAGAGGTGTTGGCATGTTATCCAAGCCCACCCCTGCGAGTCCAGCGTTTACTGATGGTGTGCTCAGGCTCCTTTGTAGCCGGATGCATCAAGGCGCCAGCAGGGTTGAGATAGCAGGGCGCTCGGGTGTGATACCGGGAAGCCCTTTATCAACGTCTGCTCTTATTGACGGATCAGACGCAGGTTGGTTGGCACGGCTTCGAAATCGGAGCGGAACGGGTTGATGTCGAGGCCGCCGCGGCGGGTATAGCGTGCATAGACGGTCAACTGCTCAGGCTGGCAATAGTGCTTGAGGTCGATAAAGATCCGCTCGATGCACTGCTCGTGGAACTCGTTGTGTTGGCGGAACGAGATGAGGTAGCGCAGCAGCTTCTCCCGATCGAGTTTCGGCCCCTTGTAGCGGATTACCACGGAGCCCCAGTCGGGCTGGCTGGTGACCAGGCAGTTGGATTTGAGCAGGTGGCTGTGCAGAGTCTCTTCAACCTGCTCGCTGCCGGCCGCCCCTTGCAGCAGGGACGCATCAAACTCGTAATTGTCTACCTCGATATCCTGCTCATCAATGCACTCGCCGGGCAGCAGGGCAATCTGGTGCGGCGCCTTGTCGAGGGGGAACAGGGTCACCTTGACGGTCTCACCGGCACAGGCACTCAGATCCTTGGTCAGCATGGCGGCGACTGCCTCGATAGAGTCGCAACGGGTCTGGTTGAAGGAGTTGAGGTAGAGCTTGAAGGATTTGGATTCGATCAGGTTCGCACTGGTGGCCGGAATGGCCACTTCACCCACCGCCACCATCGGCTTGCCCTTGGCATTGAGCCAGGAGAGCTCATAGAGGGTCCAGACATCGCAACCGCTAAAGGGCAGGTCATCGCCCAGCTTGAGATCATCCCGGTTCAGGCTACGTGGAACCGGCTGCAGCAGGGAGGGGGTGTACTGGCTAATGTAATCGGATTGCTGGCCCAGGCTCAGGCCGGTCAGGGCGCTGGCCCCGGCGTATCTATCTTGTTTGCTCACAGGGTTGCTCACGTAATGTGCTCATGATGAGTGGAATGAAACGGGCCATTGCAGGGCCGGATGGTTGCAGCCGCTTGGCTTGGGCGTCGGCCTCTCTGTATCCCGGGTTCTGTTTCCCGGGTCACTAGGTCGGCTGGCAACCTTGTCTGTTACCGGGTTTGGTGGTGCAATAGCGGACTTTGCCAGCAATTGTGGGGATTTTCGATGTCGGATCAAGTTTTGTCTGCCCTGGAGCACTTTTTTGCCCGCTGGCAACGGGATGGCGAGGCCAGACGAGGCCTGCCCCTGTGCGAGTGGGAGGCGGACTGGCGTTCCCCCTGCCAGCTTGGTGAGCCTGCCGATGGTCGGGTGGCCTGGCGTCCTCACCATCGTCCCGAACCCGCCGATTTTACAGCCATGGCCGATGCCCTCGAGCTGACGATTCATCCCGGCGCCATTGCCCTGTTCGGGCACTGGTTCAGCCGCCCCATCCCCTGCCTTTTCAAGGGGCTGCGCCTTGAATTGATCCTGCCATGGAACGACGCGGATCTCGACCTGCTCAGGGAGAACCTCATCGGCCACCTGCTGATGCTGCGGAAGTTAAAACGAACCCCCTCCATCTTTATTGCCACCACCCGCAACGAGATGACGCTCATCTCGCTGGATAACGAGAGTGGTCAGGTGTGGCTGGAGTGGCTCGATTCAGGCCGCCGTCTGACGCTGGCGCCCTCTTTGCCGGCGTTTCTGGAACGGCTGGAGACATTGCCGCAATAAGCTCCCCATCCAGCAGGAGTTGAGAGCAAGGGGTAGGTTCGATTAGCGAAGCGTAATCGGACATTTGCCATCTCAATTAGCGAAAGCAGCCTTCAAGTGAAGGCTCAATCCTTGAAATCCCAAGAGAGGTTGGAGACCAGTCGGCAGCTGTCGCATTTGAAGTCGAAGATCTCGTGCAGCGGCGCAGCCAGCGCCCACTCACCGCCACAGCTGGGGCAGGGGCGCGCCTTCTCCTCGGCGGCGCTCAGCCCGCCCACCCGGTAGAGGTAGTAGTAGGTGGGGATGCCGCTCAGCACTTCCAGCCGTTTGGCCAGATCGGTGCCGCGCCGGTAGAGGCGGCTGCCCACTTCGCCGATTTCGTGCAGCGCCGCATGTTCGGCGATGGAGCCGTTCATCTGCAACTGATCGCACGCCTCCCAATCCTCCTGCCACTTGATGATCTGCTTCTGATCTCCGTTGGCGACTGCGGGCAGCTGGTAGAGCGGAATCGGGGCGAAGTGGTCGCCACAGCGCAGCGGCGAGCAGGTGTGCAGGAAGCTGGTGTAGAGCATCATCCAGCTCGGCCGCTCGCCCTGCTGGCTGCAAGGATCTGTGCTGTCGGAGAGCAGATCCGCTCCCTGCAGCTGGAGTTTGGGCGCCAGCAACCCCGCCTGATTGAGCTGCTGTTCGGCCAGTTTGACCAGCTCGCTCTGGTTGTCGGGGTGCAGGCTATCCTGCTCTGGGCAGACCACCCGACTGACGAAATAGCCCTCATGCATGCTGGTGGGGAACTCCCGCCCGAGGATCTGGCCCTGATAACGCAGCATGTCTAGGTAGTTGACGATGGCCCGCTCGGCGTCGCCAAGGGAGGTATCGCGGTAGCACTCAAAGCAGAGTTCGATGATATACATGGTTCAGCCTTGCTTCTGCTGGAGGAGCAGGTCGGTCAGGCGATCCACCTTCTGTTCGATGCGCGCGAGCTGTTCGGCGAGTTGCTGCAGGGTGAGCGCCGGTGCTGGCTGAGGCACAGCCTCTGGCAGGAGCTCGCTCTCGGCGGTCGCAACTGGCTGCTGCTTCCATTGGCTCAGCACTTTCAGCAGCTCGGCCATCGGCACAGGCTGGGTGAGGCGGGCCTTGATCATGGCAGTGGTGGGCGTCAGGCCCTTGGCGGCCAGCTCGTTGGCAATTCGGATGATCTCGTGGGCGGACATAAGCATGCTCTGGGTGAGAAGGGGGGATCGATATCGGGGCGGGATCTTAACCAAAGCCGGCAGGGGAGGAAAGGGCGGCTTAGCGGGGTTGGCGCAGCATCACATCGAGCTGGTCGATCGCTTCACACCAGTCGGAGTCGTTCCACAGGGCGTCGCGCAGAAAGCTGGCCTGGGCGGCGTTCCAGAAACCGGCCTCCGGCAGCAGGGTCTCATTGTCGAGGTGATGGTCGTGCACAAAGCGGTGCAGGCTCAGCTCGTCGTTGGCCATCCCGAGCTGGGCAAACAGGGCTGGCAGATCGTGGACAAGGGGTTCCATCTCGTCTCTCCCTTTGTTTAATCCCTGAGATTATAGACAGGCACAGCCATCGGGCGCAGAGACGAGAGTGGAGATCAGGCAGAGGGGATGCGATGGGGTGGCAGATCAACGCCTACGACGTGCAGCCCCTGCATCTTGAGGGTGCCCTGATAGTGGCTCTCGCCATCGCTGGAGAATTCAAACTGATAGTGGGTCAGCAGCCGCAGGGGATTGCGGGCCAGCTCCCGCCGGTTGCGGGCCAGCGACAGCAGTTGCAGATCATGGTGCTGGCAGTAGCGGCGCATGTATTGCCAGGCCACTTCTGCCTGTTGGCGTTGCAGCCAGAACAGGCCGGCAATCGCAATCAGCAACAAAATTCCGAGCATCTCTCCCATAGGCGGGCTTCCTTATCGTGATGTCGATAACCGGGAGTCCTGCTCGGTACTCCCGATCTCCTTTTCTATTTCCCGCCGTGTTGCCTAGTGGCGTGAGGGGGGGGCGAGGGATCAGGCCGAGGCAAACAGACGGCCGATGGCCTTGCCCAGCGCATCGCTGCGGTCGGGGTCACGCAGTCTGGCCAGCATATCATTGCGCAGGGCCGGTAAAGTGACCAACTCGGCAAAAACCTGATTGAAGAACTGGGTCGGTTGCAGTGCCAGCTGTTCCAGATAGTGGCTGAGCAGATTGGCATCTTTCAGGTCGGGCCAGAGCCGGCCCGCAATGGCGAGCAGCAGCGCCGGGCTCGGCTGGGTTTGCAGCAGGGTCAGCAGCTTGTTGGTGCGCAAAGAGCTGCCGGGACAGGAGGCCATCGCGCGGCAGAGGTAGGCCAGGGTCTCCGGGTTGGGGGCGGCGCACTCCTGCTCCTTGCCGATCCGCTCGAGCAGGGCGCCTTGTACTGCCGGCGGCAGCGGGGCGTTTTCAAGGCTCTGGCAGAGTGCATAGAGCGGCTCTTGCGGTAGTTTGGGCAGCGCCTTGCAGATCAGCGCCAGATTGCGCTCATCATGGAGTCGCTCGGCCAGATCGGCAAAGCCCTGCAGCCCCAGCGTTTGCCAACCGGTGTCGTTGGGGGCGGCCAGATAGTGGCAGAGGGCATCGTAATAGGCGGAAGGGGCCTGCTCCAGCTGGCGCGCCAGCTTGGCGTGCAGACTGGCCATTTTTGCCTCCGCCGGGCGGAAGGTGTAGGGATTGTCGGCCAAGCGCTGGGCCTTCTCTTCATCCAGATCGCCGGTGAGCTTGTAGCCCAGGGTTTCCACCACCTGATCCATGAACAGCTTGGGGCCATTTGACATCAGCAGGCCGCGCTCATCGAGGGCAAACTTGAGGAACCAGAGGTAGTGGCGAGACTCGCTCGGCTGGAAGAAGTGCACACCCAACCAGGCGTGCTGTTGCAGCGGCCAGGGGTAGGGCTCTTGCTGCTGTTCGATGCGCACAAAGGTGTCGCTGGCCAGTGGCCGCACCTGGCGGCCCATGTCAAACAGCTGGAACTGGGTGCCAGCCTGAGTCAGAAATTCGGTCAAGGTATTGATGGCAGTAGGCGTCACAGACATGGTGAGATCCGGCTAATGGTGATGCGGGCCGATTATAAGGCCCTTGCCGAGGATAGCCAGTGGCAGCAGACGCGCGTTGCGGCAGATATCAACATGGCAGCCATGCGGGGGGAGGTGTATAGTATCGCCCTTTTTTAAAGTCGGCAGGCCGCGCTGGCTGCCGTGTATGTCGATGAGCCGGCAGAATCGCCGGTGCTGCGCGACCGAATGTATCGGCATCCTGGCTGACCCTGTCGGGTCAGCGGATCAATCTGTGGTTATGAGGAAGAGAGCGAGATGAATCAATATTTGCTGGTAGCTGGCCTGTTGGGGGAACTCACCGCCGAGTTGCAGCGCCTTGAGCGCTGGCAAGCTGACCATCCCGGTGACGAAGCCCTGGCAAGCACCCTGCCTTTTTGTGTCGATACCCTGAGCTTTGATCAGTGGCTGCAGTTCGTGCTGATCCCGCGCATGGAGCAGCTGGTGATGTTGCAGGCGCCGCTGCCCACCAGCGTCTCCCTTTATCCCATGGCCAGCGAAGTCTACAAAGAAGATCTGGCCGAAGCTGAAGCGCTGCTGCGCCTGATCGCCCGCTTCGATCTGCTGCTCTCCGGCAAAGTGATAGAACAATGATGCCAGATCAAACCCGAGAAGAGAGTGACCTGAAGCTGACCCTGCTCTATCAGGATGAGTGGCTGGTGGCGGTCAACAAGCCGTCCGGTCTGCTGGTGCATCGCAGCTGGCTCGACAAGGGCGAGACCCGTTTTGCCATGCAGATGACCCGGGATCTCATCGGCGGTCGCCATGTCTATCCGGTGCATCGCCTCGACCGTCCCACCTCAGGCGTGCTGCTGTTTGCGCTCGATCCGGTGATTGCCCGCGCACTCACTGAAGCCTTCACCCAACGTCAGGTGCACAAGGAGTATCTGGCATTGGTGCGTGGCTGGGCGCCCGAGCAGGGGGTGATCGACTATCCCCTCAAGGAGCAGTTGGACAAGATTGCCGATGCCATGAGCAACCCGGATCGCCCGGCGCAGGATGCCGTCACCACCTTCCGTCGCCTGCATCAGGTCGAGCTGCCCCACGCGGTCTCCAAGAAGCACCCTACCAGTCGCTACAGTCTGGTCAGATTGTTCCCGAAGACCGGTCGCAAGCATCAGTTGCGCCGCCATATGGATCACCTGTTCCACCCCATCGTCGGGGATACCACCCACGGGGATGGTCGTCACAACCGTTTCTTTCGCGAGCACTTCGGTTGCGAGCGGCTGCTGCTGGTGGCCCGCACCCTGAGCTTTACCCATCCTGTGCTCAAGGTGCCGATGCGGATCCAGGCGCCACTCGGTCAGGATGTGCTGCGCCTGTTTGCCGAGCTGGGCTGGCCCGCCAGCGAGAGCGACTACTAAGCGCCTGATGCTCAGCCCTGAATCGGTGGCATCTGACGCCAGCTTGCTGATAGAGTTGCTCAAAAGAGTGACTCAAGCAGGGAGAGGAGAATGGCGCAGATCGATATCGTGGTAGGAACTGTCTACGGCGCAGCCATGCTGGTGGCCGAGACCTTGGCAGATGAGCTGGAACGCAAGGGGCATCACTGTACCCTGCACGAAGAAGCACGGCTGGCGGACATCGACCCCGGCCGTTTTTTATTGCTGGTCAGTGCCACCACCGGGCAGGGGGACATTCCACCCAATCTGCAGCCTTTTGCCAGCGAGCTGGCCGACAAGGCACCTTGGCTTAAGGGATTGCGTTATGCCCTGATTGCCATGGGGGACAGCAGCTATGACCATTTTTGTGGCGCGGGCCGTCGGCTGGACGGATTGCTGCAAGAGTTGGGGGCCACGCGAGTGATTTCCCCGCTGGAGCTGGATGCCACCGTGCACGATGAACCCGAACAGGTGGCACTCAGCTGGCTGAAAAAGTGGGATATTCAGCCCTGAATATTCTCTTGAATAGAGCCATATCAATCCCCTGAGCCTTAAGTAGCAGGGGATTGTTATTTGCACAAAAACCATCTCACTCTGCAACGCATATTTCCCCTGATGGCGGAGGGGTATTTTCCCCTTTTAGCATTCCATTGCCGTAATGGTTTCACGCGCACCGCAGACCCGTCATCCAAATAAAAGTTCCATCTTGAAAGCGATCTCAGTCATGTTTTTGTCATTCGAACGTAAAATAATGACTTTAGTTCTATCGCGAATTAATTAATGATAACGCTTTCAGAGTTGTTGTTATTGTGTGTTTTTCTTGTTTTCCGGATTTTAATTGCGCAGTTGATGGCTTTTTTACTTGTTGTTGTTGTGGCGATCGTTTGCCGAGCGATTTGTCGCCATTTTGTGAGTCGCTTCATATTTGTCGTGAAATACGCTCCCTATAATCAACCTCGGTTATCACCAAGAGGATTACATGGTGATAAGAAGTTGAATATTCAGGATCACACTCCTCACTGCGGGAAATAAGGAATATGACAATGAAAATGAAGTGGCTCCCGATTGCAGCAGCTGTTACTGCCGCCCTGGCTTCCCAAGCCGCCTTTGCCGTAGATTTCCACGGTTATTTCCGTTCCGGCGTCGGTGTTTCCGGCGACGGCGACATGGTTAAATACAACGTCAATAAAGTTGGCCGTCTTGGTAACGAAAATGATACCTACGGTGAAGTGCAACTGGGTCAGGAAGTATTCAACAAAGATGGCAAGACTTTCTATGTTGATTCCATGTTTGCCATGGCTTCCAACGGTTCAAACGACTGGGAAGGTACCGGTACTGTTTGTAACTTCGATGCCAAGCAGTGCAATGGTGATTCCGACTTCGCTCTGCGTCAGTTCAACGTACAAGCCAAAGGCTTGCTGAACTTTGCTCCTGAAGCAACCCTGTGGGCTGGTAAGCGTTACTATCAACGCCATGACATCCACATCTCCGACTTCTACTACTGGAACATCTCCGGTGCCGGTGCTGGTATCGAAGGCATCCAGGCTGGTCCGGGTAAAGTTTCTTTCGCATGGGTACGCAACGATCGCAGCGCTGCCGATGTGTTTGGCCAGTACACCCAAACCGGAGTGGATGGCAACGGTAACCCGACCTATCAGAAGAATGAAGATCTGAACGTTAACACCTTGGATCTGCGTTATGCCGGCATCCCGCTGTGGACCGATGCGTCCTTGGAACTGGGCGTTGACTATGCTCTGGTCAATGAGACCAACGATCAGAAAGCACTGAAAAAGAATCCGCAAGATGGCGTGATGCTGACTGCTGAACTGACCGCTGGCATCCTCGGTGGTTTCAACAAAACCGTGCTGCAATACGGTACCGAAGGTTACTCCAAGACCATGGCTTTCTATGGCGATGGTTCCTGGTACGGCGCTGAAGCCAAAGACGGTGCTGACGGTTTCCGTATCATCAACTGGGGCGTTGTTCCGATGGGCAACTCCTGGGAGATGGGTCACCAGCTGGTTTACGGTGTAGGCAACGAAATGTGGGACGGCAACGACAAGTGGGAAACCATGTCTGTTGTTGTTCGCCCGATGTACAAGTGGGATGACTTCAACAAGACCATCTTTGAAGGCGGTTACTTCAAGGACAACAACAAGTCCACCAATGGCAGCGAAGACAAAGATGCCGGCTACAAGCTGACCCTGGCTCAAGCCTGGTCTGCTGGTTCCAGCTTCTGGGCCCGTCCGGAAATCCGTGTGTTCGCCTCCTACCTGGCTAACGACGAAGACAAGAAAGTCTTCGAAGGCAATACCTCCAAAGACACCTACCAGTTTGGTGTGCAAGCAGAAGCTTGGTGGTAAGCAAAAGTTTAAGTTAAGTTAGTGACTGCCCCCTTATGGGGGCAGTTTTGTTTCGCCGGATCACGGCCACCGGATTATGGAGATAAGAAAAATGAAACGGGTAAAGATGTCTATTGCAGCCGTAATCACTGCGCTATTAACCGGTTGTGCCGGCAACATGGTTGTTCCTCTGCAAGAACATGGCTCTATCTTGAGCGATGCAGATCAAGCCAAGCAAGCGTTGGCCAAAGCCTCCAGCTGCTGTGTGGCGTTTAAAGATTTCAGTTATGCCCCCTTGCCTGAAGGTGAGACCTTGCTGGCCATCGATGGCAAGCAACCCACTTTTCAGTTTGATGAGGGGATGAGTTACTTTGCGGCTTATCGCCTGCCGGCCAACACCGGTAATCTGGCGATTAGCCTGGCATCACAGGTGAGCAAAACCGTGATGGTGCCCAAAGTCATTATGCTGGATGCCGAGTTCAAGGTGACTCGCGTACTGGGTGAGTCTGTATTCAGTTATCAGCCTGCTCACCTGCTCGATAACGACCGTATCGAAGGGCGTCTCTTTGTTGACCGCAGCATGCCTGGCAACCCGGCCAGCGAAACATACATGATCGTCTATGCGCCTGCGGACCAACTCTCTGGCAGCACAACAATCCTTCATCCATCAAAAGCGTTTGCTCGTGCTAATGGTACCGTTGAGCCTGATATCAAGGATCCGGTGATCCCGCACTCCCCTTGGGGTTTGGTGCAGATCAAAGTCAAAGATATGGCCCGTGGAAGTGGTCTTGATGCGGTATTCAAACCCGAATATGCCGATAAGGTGGCCATGAGCCAGGGTCAGCAGGTTGCCGCGATAGCGACGACTGCAGCCGTTACCACAACTGCAACAGCTGCGGTCGCAGCCAAACCTGCTCCTGCCATGCTGAGTGAAACAGAAGCCTTCTACCAGAGCCAGATCGAAAAAGCGGTCAAGACGGGGGATATCGACAAGGCGATGAAGCTGGTGAACGAGGCCGAGCGGGCTGGTTCAACCAAGGCAAAAAGCGTGTTTATTGATGCGGTCAAGCGGTCGCAAAAATAGAATAATACGACCATTTATTGGTCAGATATATTTATTGAGGCCTCCCTTGTTGGAGGCCTTTTTAATCGGTAGACTGTAATAAATAAAAATCACGCCGTTACATTCTGTTACAGTGAGTTGCTATTTGATGTAAATGGCATTATTAAAATACAAAGTGAAACTGCTATTTATATGTCTTTGTAATAGAGTGATAATGCGGATTATTAATTTCTATTAGATGCGTTTTTTAGCCGCTAAACAAGTTGTGATCTTCCCTCCAAATTCAATATTCCCCCGCCTTCGAAAGCAGCAATTTATGACCCGCTGGGTTATATTCTGATGGTCAAAATAAACAAGCCCGACTCGAAGATATCTGAATGAATCAGTCCTTATTTCATCCAGATAGATCGTTCAGGGACGACAATCCATTCAGGAGCGCACACAATGTTCAAAAATGCTTTCTCTAATCTGCAAAAGGTTGGTAAGGCGCTGATGCTGCCAGTATCAGTCTTGCCAGTCGCAGGTATTCTGCTGGGGGTGGGTGCTGCCCACTTCAGCTGGATGCCGGAAATTGTCTCCCAATTGATGGAGCAAGCCGGTGGTTCCGTATTTGGCCAGATGGCCCTGCTGTTCGCAGTGGGTGTTGCTCTGGGCTTTACCAATAACGACGGTGTATCCGGTCTGTCAGCCATCGTTGGCTACGGCATCATGGTCGCAACCCTGAAGGTCATGGCACCTGTGATGGGTGTTGAAACCATCGAAACCGGCGTGCTGGGTGGTATCCTGGCCGGTGGTATCGCTGCCTGGGCGTTCAACCGTTTCTACAAGATCCAGCTGCCAGAATACCTGGGCTTCTTCGCGGGCAAACGTGCCGTACCCATCATCACCGGTTTCCTCTCCATCGGTCTGGGTGTGATCCTGTCCGTGATTTGGCCGCCAGTGGGTGGTGCCATCGGTGCCTTCTCTGACTGGGCTGCCAACCAGAACCCGGTACTGGCCTTCGGTATCTACGGCGTGGTTGAGCGCTCCCTGATCCCGTTCGGTCTGCACCATATCTGGAACGTACCGTTCTTCTATCAGGCTGGTACCTGCGTCAACGGTGCCGGTGAAACTGTTCACGGTATCATGACCTGCTTCCTGACTGCTGATGACGCTTCCCGCGCTGCCGGTAACGGTTTTGGTCAGCTGGCTGGTGGCTACCTGTTCAAAATGTTCGGTCTGCCTGCTGCTGCGTTCGCCATTGCTCACGCTGCCAAGCCGGAAAACCGCGCCAAGATCGTTGGTATCATGGCCTCTGCAGCCCTGACCTCTTTCCTGACCGGTATCACCGAGCCGATCGAGTTCTCCTTCCTGTTCATCGCTCCGGTTCTGTACGCCATCCACGCTGTACTGGCTGGTCTGGCTTATGTGCTGACCAACTCTCTGGGTATCGTACACGGTCACACCTTCTCCAACGGCTTCATCGACTTCGTGGTGCAATCACCGCGTGCCGACAACATGCTGCTGCTGGTTGGTCTGGGTCTGGTTTACGCGGCTATCTACTACGTCGTATTCAGCTTCGTTATCCGTGCCATGAACCTGAAAACCCCGGGTCGTGAAGACGAGACTGCTGAAGAGGCCGTTGGCCAAGGCAAAGACGAGATGTCTGCTGCTCTGGTTGCCGCCTTCGGTGGTAAAGAGAACATCGCTTCTCTGGATGCCTGCATCACCCGTCTGCGTGTTGGTGTGAAAGATGTTGCCAAGGTTGACCAGGCTGGTCTGAAGAAACTGGGTGCTGCCGGTGTGGTAGTGGCTGGTTCCGGCGTTCAAGCCATCTTCGGTACCAAGTCCGACAACCTGAAAACCGACATGGACATCTGGATGAAGAGCAACTAATCCTGTTGCCTGAATATCAGCGTGTTTGAAGAGGGAGGCGAAAGCCTCCCTCTTGCTATTTCTGGTTATGGATCGTGCGAGTCACAGCAGGTCGAACTCGGCAGGAGTCTCGTTACCCAAGATGCGATGTGTAACGGGATGCCCTATGTCGGCACAACCGCTGGTGTGCCTCGCTCGACTTATCGCATGTCATCACCTGATAAACCTATATAAAGTCAGCCAATAAAAAGAGCGCCACATTGGGCGCTCTTTAAGCAAGAGGGGGAGGGTTAGAGTTTCTCCAGATCCCGTTCGATTTCGCTGATCTTGTTTTGTACCACTTTTTCCAGATGGCGCAGGTCGCGCAGGATCTTTTGCTTGATGTCCGGGTCGGCCTGCTGATGGACGCCCTGGGTCAGGTTGTCCAGCTCATCCACCACATATTTGAGGTTGGCGTTGATCTCGGTGACATCCTTGTACTCATGGGTACCGGAGTCGACCAGCATGGTCTTGCGCTGGCGTGGATACTTGAATTTGACACTCTTGGCGAAGAACTCGCCTTTCTGCTTCTTGAAGTAGATCTTGAGGATGTCGTGGTTGGCCTCCTGGCGCAGGGTATAGCTGTCGACGGAGGCGGGATCCTGGATCCCCAGGCTCTTCAGATTCTCGTACATCAGGCTTCCTCGGTTTGAAACGATCCTGTCCCATCCATCTTAACCGATGCCTCATGGCTTGCCTGTGACAGGGGCGCCAAAATGAAAAGGGCGCCATCAGGCGCCCTTTCATCACAGCAATGCTGATTACTCGTCGATGGAGCGCAGCAGGGCGTTGATGCCGACTTTGGCACGAGTCTTGGCATCGACCTTTTTGACGATCACCGCCGCGTAGAGGCTGTATTTACCGCACTTGGAGGGCAGGGAGCCGGAGACGACCACGGAGCCAGCCGGTACGCGGCCGTAGTGGATCTCGCCGGTTTCACGGTCATAGATGCGGGTGGACTGGCCGATGAAGACGCCCATGGAGATGACGGAACCTTCCTCGACGATCACCCCTTCAACCACTTCGGAGCGGGCACCGATAAAGCAGTTGTCTTCGATGATGGTCGGGTTGGCCTGCAGCGGCTCCAGTACGCCGCCGATGCCGACGCCGCCGGAGAGGTGGACGTTCTTACCGATCTGGGCGCAAGAGCCGACAGTGGCCCAGGTATCGACCATGGTACCTTCGTCAACGAAGGCGCCGATGTTGACGTAGGAGGGCATCAGCACGGTATTGGGGGCGATAAAGGAGCCTTTGCGAGCTGTTGCCGGCGGCACCACGCGCACACCCGCTTCCTTGAACTGCTCGGCGGTATAGTTGGAGAACTTGAGGGGAACCTTGTCGTAGTACTGGGCATCGTCGCCCTTGATGATGCCGTTGTCGTTGATGCGGAAGTAGAGCAGTACCGCTTTCTTCAACCACTGATGGACAACCCACTCACCGGCGATCTTCTCGGCAACCCGTGCTTTGCCGGAGTCCAGCAGGTCGATGGCTTGCAGGATGGCGGACTTGGTGGCGCTATCCACGGAGCCCGGAGTAATGGTGTCGCGGCGCTCGAAGGCCGCTTCAATGATCTGTTGCAACTCGGTCATAACAGGTTTCCTTTAAAAAATTCTGTTTGTTGTATCACACTTTTCCGACTGTTTTTAAGGGGTTGACCGGAATTCTTCCGGCCAGCGGCCATTTCTTCATCCTGTGTGCGCCAACCAGTTGTTTGGTATGGCAAAAAACGCCCGACAATCAGCCTCTTTCGAATCACTCTTCGCTTAATCCAGTACCGACTGCTGGGGATTGAGCTGGTGTACCAGTCGCTCTTCCAGCTGTTTTTGCTGCTCGGCGGTCAATGGCTCGCCATCGAGGCTGGTCAGGCTGAAAAAGTCCTCGACCCTCTCACCGAAAGTGGCGATTTTGGCGGCGTGTAGCGACAGTCCGCACTGCTGGAAAACCGCACCGATCCGCGCCAGCAGGCCGGGGGTATCGAGGGCAGTCAGCTCCATCAGGGTGTGACGGCTCTCCCCTTTAGTGGGCGAAGAGCGGGGCAGGAAGACTACCCGGGTCGGTACGCTGAACTGGCGGTGGCGGCGCGACAACGGCTTGCTGCGCAGTACCAGCTTGCCCGGCTCCTGCAGCGCTTTCTCCAGCGCCTTCTTGATGGTGGCGGTGCGGTTGGGGCTGATGGGCTCGCCGCTCGGCTCCAGCACCACGAAGGTATCGAGCACATAGTTGCTGCGCGAGTTCATGATCTGGGCGTCGTGGATGTTAAGGTTCTTCTGATCCAGCGCCGAGGCCACGGTGGCAAACAGATTCGGCGTGTCGCGGCAGTAAATAAACACCTCGCTGCCGCCGCGGGTCGGGTGTTTGCCGATGATCACCAGCGGTGCCGGATTGTCGCCATGCTTGATGATGTGGCGGCAGTGCCAGGCGATCTGCTCCGGGCTGTGGCGCAGGAAGTAGTCGGCCTTGAAGTCGCCCCAGAGCTGGTTGATCGCCTCTTCCGATACATCCCGTTGCGCCAGCAGTTGCTTGGCCTGACGCTGGTTTTCTCGAATGCGCAGCCGCATGTCGGGCGGGTTCTCCAGCCCCTGGCGCAGCGCCTTCTGGGTCGCGAAGTAGAGCTCCCGCAGCAGGGTGCCCTTCCAGTCGTTCCACAGGGTATCGTTGGTGGCGCAGATATCGGCCACGGTGAGGCAGTAGAGCAGGTCGAGATGCTGTTCGTCGCGCACCTTCTGGGCAAAATCGGTGACCACGTCGGGATCGTAGATATCGCGGCGCTGGGCGGTGACCGACATCAGCAGATGGTGGCGCACCAGCCAGGCGACCAGTCGGCTCTCGTAGCGATCGAGGCCGTGCAGCTGGCAGAACTCCAGCGCATCGACGGCGCCGAGCTCCGAGTGATCGCCGCGCCGCCCCTTGGCGATATCGTGGAACAGGGCGGCGATGCTGAGCAGCTCAGGTTTGCGCAGCCGGGTGAAGACCTCGTGGCAGAGCGGGTGGCTCTGGCGACTGGCCGGATTGGGGAACTGGTGAATGTTTTTGAGCAGCCGGTGGGTGTGCTCATCTACCGTGTAGGCGTGGAACATGTCGAACTGCATCTGGCCGACGATGAGGTTCCATTGCGGCAGATAGGCGGCGAGGATGCCGTATTTGTGCATCAGGGTGAGCGGCAGGCCGATGCCGTTGGGATGGCGCAGCAGCGCCATAAACAGGCGACGGCAGTCAGGCAAGTCCTGCAACCAGCAGTTGAGTTTGCGCCGCGCCTCGCGCAGCTGGCGCAGGGTGGCCGAGTGGATACCCGCAATCTCGGGATGCTGGGCCATCTGATAGAAGAGGCGCAGGATAGCGGCCGGTTCACGGCTGAACAGTTCCGCATCCACCGCATCGATGAGGCGGCCACGGAGCTGGAACTCGTCGGAGAGGCGGCGCACATCCATGGCGGTGTTGCCGAGGATGGCTTCGTCAAACAGCTGCAGCAGCATCTCGTTGAGCTCGGAGACCCGCCGCACCGTCTGATAGAAGCGTTTCATCATCTGTTCGACCGGAGTGTTGCCTTCCCCCTCGAACCCCAACATCTGGGCTACTGTGCGCTGGCGATCGAACAGCAGGCGGTTATCTCCCTTGTTGATGGCCATGTGCAGGGCAAAGCGCACCTTCCAGAGAAAATTCTGGCAGTCGAGCAGCTCACGATACTCGGCGCGGTTGAGAAAGCCGTGGCTGGTCATCTCGAACAAGGTGGTGGCGCCGAAGTGGCGACGGGCGACCCAGGCCAGGGTCTGAATGTCGCGCAGGCCGCCCGGATTGCACTTGAGATCCGGCTCCAGTTTGTAGGCGGTACCGAGAAACTGCTGGTGCCGCTCCGCCTGCTCTTGGCGCTTGGCACGAAAGAAGGCTTCACTTGGCCAGAAGTGCTGGGGGCCGGTGGCCTCTTTCAGTTGCCGAAAGCCCTCTTGGCGACCAGTGATGTAGCGGGCCTCGATGAGGTTGGTGGCGACCGTAATATCGGCGCGCCCCTGCTCGAGGCACTCCGCCACGTTGCGCACCGCCTGACCCACCTCCAGCTTGAGATCCCACAACAGGGTGATGAACTCGCCAATGCGTAGTCCCAACACTTCGTCCAGTTCGTCGCCGTCATAGAGGATCAGCAGGTCGATATCGGAGTGGGGGTGCAGCTCGCCGCGGCCATAGCCCCCCACCGCGATCAGGGTCAGGTCGCTCTTGTCGAAGCCAAACTTCTGCCACAGGCGGCAGAGCAACTGATCCATGTATTCGGAGCGGGTGGCAACCAGCTCGATGATGTTGTCACCGGCATCGAAACGGGCGTGCAGCCAGCCGAGAAAGCGGCTCAGGTACTCTTTGCAGTTATCGCGGGTGAGCTGATCATCGGGTAACAAATGGGGGGAAAGCAGGCTGGCGTCCATGGCATCTCACACACAAGTGGCAGGCATCTGGCTGAAACAGGCAGTAAAAACCCCGGCGCTTTTCACAAGGGCCGGGGTTCGATGTTAGCTGTGTTTGATGAAGCGGTCGATAGTGTCGTCCGGGCGCAGGGTCAGTACCTCGCAGCCATCCTCGGTCACCAGCAGGGTGTGTTCCCACTGGGCGGAGTCGCCGCCATCCTTGGTGGTCACGGTCCAGCCATCCTTCGGATTGACCTTGCAGTGATACTTCTTGCTGTTGACCATCGGCTCGATGGTGAAGCACATGCCTGCTTTCAGCTCCAGCTTGCCACTGTTGCGGTAGTGCAGGATCTGCGGCTCTTCGTGGAACTCGGCACCGATGCCGTGGCCGCAGTAGTCACGCACCACGGAGAAGCCGGCCTTCTCGACGATGGGCTGGATCACGGCGCCAATTTCGGTGATGCAGGCACCCGGACGCACCTTCTTGATGGCAGCGTAGAGGCTCTCTTGCGCAACCTTGCAGAGCTGGCGGCGCAGCGGGGTGGTTTCCCCCACGATGAACATGGCCGAGGTATCGCCGTGGTAGCCATCCTTGATAACGGTGATGTCGAGGTTGATGATGTCGCCATCACGCAGCTTCTTGTGGTTCGGGATGCCGTGGCAGATCACATCGTTCACCGAGGTACAGATGGATTTGGGGAAACCGTGATAGTTGAGCGGGGCCGGGATGGCCTGCTGCACGTCGACAATATAGTTGTGGCAGAGGGTGTTCAGTTCGTCAGTGGTGACGCCAGCTTTGACATGGGGCGCAATCATGACCAGCACATCGGCGGCCAATTGGCCGGCAACGCGCATCTTTTCAATCTCTTCCGGTGTCTTGATTTTAATGGACATGGGATCTCTCTTGGGACCTGATCGCGCATCTATCGATGTCCGGCAATCAGGTAATGAAAAATAGATGCGTTTGCAATCAGGCCAAAATTTTATCCGCAACCCCCGCGTACTTCCAGTGTGATTGTCATCACAGCGTCAAATGGCAGTCGCAACCTCCTCTGGCGGGATCCAGATTTACACCTGTTTAGAGTGTCGGCCGGTGGTGTCCTGAACAAAGTTATGGTATAAAGCGCGCCGGAATGGGGAACTTGCGTCCCGATTTCATCACCCTTACTTAAACAACACACACACATCGACACATATGCCGGGGTGCCTTAACGGGTCGGTTATATGGGATGTGTGGAGGCCTAACCCCAATATAGAGGTATAAAATGGCTAAAGTTTCTATGCGCGACATGCTGCAAGCCGGCGTTCACTTCGGTCACCAGACTCGTTACTGGAACCCGAAAATGAAATCCTACATCTTCGGTGCCCGCAGCAAAGTTCACATCATCAACCTGGAAAAAACCGTTCCGATGTTTGACGATGCCATGAACTTCATCAGCTCCGTAGCTGCCAAGAAAGGCAAGGTACTGTTCGTAGGTACCAAGCGTGCCGCGTCTGAAGCCGTAAAAGAAGCCGCTGAGCGTTGCGACCAGTTCTATGTTAACCACCGCTGGCTGGGCGGCATGTTGACCAACTGGAAAACCGTTCGTCAGTCCATCAAGCGCCTGAAAGATCTGGAAACCCAGAGCCAGGACGGTACCTTCGAGAAGCTGACCAAGAAAGAGGCGCTGATGCGTACTCGCGAAATGGAAAAGCTGGAGAAGAGCCTGGGTGGTATCAAGAACATGGGCGGCCTGCCTGACGTTCTGTTCGTTGTCGATGCCGACCACGAGCACATCGCTATCAAAGAAGCCAACAACCTGGGTATCCCGGTAGTTTCCATCGTTGATACCAACTCCAACCCGGACGGCGTTGATTACGTCATCCCGGGTAACGACGACGCTATCCGTGCCGTACAGCTGTACCTGAATGCTGCTGCTGACACCGTACTGGAAGCTCGCGAGCAGGACATCGTTGTTCAAGCCGAACAAGATGGCTTCGTTGAAGCTGAGTAATTGATAAGGTCTGCAAAGCCCTTATTAACCAAGCTGATGTAATTGGTTAGCAGGGGCCCTTGTGGCCCCTGTTTCTTGTCAATTCAAGACCGAGGATACTGGACATGGCAAACATTTCTGCCGCCCTGGTAAAAGAACTGCGCGAGCGCACCGCCGCTGGCATGATGGATTGCAAAAAAGCACTGGAAGAGGCCAACGGCGATATCGAGCTGGCCATCGAGAACATGCGTAAATCCGGTCAGGCCAAAGCCGCCAAGAAAGCTGGCCGTATCGCCGCTGAAGGTGTGATTTTCGCCCGTACCGAAGGCAACGTTGCCGTCATGATCGAGCTGAACTGCGAGACTGACTTCGTTTCCAAGGATGCCGGTTTCCTGGCCATGGGTCAGAAGATCGTCGAGATCGCAGCTACCCAGAAGATCGCAGACGTTGATGCGCTGAAAGCCGCTGATTTTGGCAACGGCGAATCCGTAGAGCTGACCATCACCAACCTGATCGCCAAGATCGGTGAGAACATGAACCTGCGTCGCGTGATGCTGGTTGAAGGTGACAACCTGGGCACCTACGTTCACGGTTCCCGCATCGGTGTTATCACCAAGCTGACCGGTGGTTCCGACGAACTGGCCAAAGATCTGGCCATGCACGTTGCAGCCAACAGCCCGCAATTCGTCAAGCCTGAAGATGTATCTGCTGAAGTCGTTGCCAAAGAGCGCGAAATCCAGATCGACATCGCCATCAACTCCGGCAAGCCGAAAGAGATCGCCGAGAAGATGGTTGAAGGTCGCATGAAGAAGTTCACCGGTGAGGTTTCCCTGACTGGTCAGCCGTTCGTGAAAGATCCTTCCATGACTGTTGCCGAGCTGCTGAAGAAAGAAGGCGCTGACGTTGTCTCCTTCACCCGTTTCGAAGTGGGCGAAGGCATCGAGAAGCAAGAGACCGATTTCGCTGCTGAAGTTGCAGCCCAAATCGCGGCCGCTCAAAAGGCCTAATCGAACCGGTTTTTCCGTTTCCCCAGACCGCGACTTATGTCGCGGTCTTTATATGACCAGGAATCAGTGACATGAGTACCAATCCCAAACCTGCATACAGACGTGTTCTTCTGAAGTTGAGTGGTGAAGCCCTGCAAGGATCCGAGGGTTTCGGCATTGATCCGGCAGTGCTGGAGCGGATGGCCCAAGAGATCAAAGAGCTGGTTGAGCTGGGTGTTCAGGTCGGTCTGGTCATCGGTGGCGGCAACCTGTTCCGTGGTGCCGGTCTTGCCAAGGCGGGCATGAACCGCGTGGTGGGCGACCACATGGGTATGCTGGCAACCGTGATGAACGGTCTGGCCATGCGTGATGCTCTGCATCGTGCTTATGTGAATGCCCGTCTGATGTCTGCCATTTCCCTGCAAGGGGTTTGTGATTCCTACAGCTGGGCCGAGGCAATCAGCCAGCTGCGTGCAGGCAAAGTGGTGATCTTCTCTGCCGGTACTGGCAACCCCTTCTTCACTACCGATTCTGCGGCTTGCCTGCGCGGGATCGAGATCGAAGCCGATGTAGTGCTCAAGGCCACCAAGGTTGATGGTGTATACAACGAAGATCCAGTCAAGAATCCGGATGCCGTGCTGTACCATGAATTGAGTTATGATGAAGTTCTTGAAAAAGAGCTCAAGGTGATGGATCTTGCTGCTTTTACTCTGGCACGTGACCATGATCTGCCGATCCGGGTGTTCAACATGAACAAGCCGGGCGCTTTGCGCCGGGTTATCATGGGTGAGCCGGAAGGTACCCTGATCCATTACGTCAGCAAATAATATAGATGCGAGCCGCATGGCGGCTCGTTCGCCAAAAGGAAAACCGCTGTGATCAACGAGATTAAAAACGACGCCAAGGAGCGTATGGGCAAGAGTGTCGAATCACTCAAGACCCAGATGTCCAAGATCCGTACTGGCCGTGCTCACCCGAGCCTGCTCGACGGCATCCAGGTTGAGTATTACGGTGCTGCCACTCCGCTGAAACAGTTGGCCAACGTCGTGGCAGAAGATGCTCGCACCCTCTCCATCTCCATTTTTGACCGCTCCATGATCCAGGCGGTAGAGAAGGCGATCCTGACCTCCGATCTGGGCCTGAACCCCTCCAGCAATGGCCAGACCCTGCGCGTGCCGCTGCCGCCGCTGACCGAAGAGCGCCGTCGCGACCTGACCAAGATCGTCCGTGCCGAAGCGGAAAACGCCCGTGTTGCCGTGCGCAACATTCGCCGCGATGCCAACGCCGACCTGAAAGCGCTGCTGAAGGACAAAGAGATCTCCGAAGACGACGACCGTCGCGCCCAGGAAGAGATCCAGAAACTGACTGACTCCTACATCAAGCTGGTCGATGAGGCCCTTGCCGTAAAGGAGAAGGAGCTAATGGAAATCTAACCGTCTGAAAGGTATATTACGAGCGCCGTGTAGTGCCCCTGCACGGCGCTTTTGTCTTTGTGGGAGAAAACCATGTCGCTTTTGGCTGCGTTGGGTGATTGTGCCAACTCGTCTTTACCCCGTCACGTCGCCATCATCATGGATGGTAACGGTCGCTGGGCCCAGAACCGAGGCAAGATGCGGGTTTATGGCCACAAGGCGGGCGTCAAGTCAGTGCGCGAGGCCGTTACCTTTGCTGCGCGAGCCAAGATCGAGGCATTGACCCTGTTTGCATTCTCCAGCGAAAACTGGCGTCGTCCGGAAGGGGAAGTCAGCGCCTTGATGGAGCTGTTCATTACCGTGCTGGGCCGCGAGGTGAACAAACTTCACAGTCACGGGATCCGGCTCAGGGTGATTGGCGATACCGCTCGCTTCAGTGATCGGTTGCAGGCCAAAATCGCCAAGGCGGAAGCCTTGACCGCCAATAACAAGGGATTGACCCTGAATATTGCGGCCAACTATGGCGGCCAGTGGGATATCGCTCAGGCGGCTCGCAAGCTGGCCCGCGCGGTTGTTGCCGGTGAACTGGCCGCCGATGACATCGATGAATCCATGCTTGGTCGCGAAGTGTGTATGGCCGACCTGCCGCCGGTGGATCTCCTGATCCGTACCGGTGGCGATCATCGCATCAGCAACTTTGTGTTATGGCAGCTCGCCTATGCAGAGCTCTATTTTACCCCGGTATTGTGGCCCGATTTCAACGAGGCCGAGTTCAGTGAGGCGGTTGCCTCTTTCGTTGCCCGCGAGCGTCGCTTCGGTTGCACGGGTGAACAGATACGGGAATTGATCGCCGAGCAGCAGACCGGCTAAACCCCGCTCCCAAGAGAGAGGTTTCTTTTGCTAAAACAACGAATTATTACTGCTTTGATGTTGATCCCCCTGGTGTTGGGGGCGCTCTTCTTTCTGCCATTGAAATTTTTTGCCCTGTTGGCAGCGCTGGTGTTTTTGTTGGCCAGTCGCGAATGGAGTGGGTTTGTCTCTGCTGCTCCGCAGCAATGGTTACCCATCGTATTTTGTCTGTTGCTCGGTGCCAGCCTCTTTTGGCTGCCGGTGGAGCAACTCTGGACGCCTCACCTGCACCCCCTGGTGATGGGCGTGCTCTGGACCGCGGTAAGCTGGTGGCTGCTGGGTCTGCTGCTGGTGCTGCGCTATCCCCAAAGCGCCAAGCTGTGGAAAGAGTCTATCTGGCTCAAGTCGCTGTTTGGTCTGGTGACTCTGGTTCCCTTCTTCTGGTCGCTGGTCGCCATCCGTGGTTACAACTTTTACCATGACCCCATGATGGGGGCCTGGATCCTGTTGTTCGTGATGGGACTGGTCTGGGCGGCAGATTCTGGCGCGTATTTTTTCGGCAAGGCGTTCGGTAAGCACAAGCTGGCACCGGCTGTGAGTCCGGGCAAAACCATCGAAGGGATGTGCGGCGGCCTCTTTACCGCCAGCCTGCTGGCCATCGGTGTCACCTGGTCGATGGGATTTGTTCCTGCCAAGATGATCACCGTGCTGTTTTGCTCTCTGCTGGCGGTGCTAGCCTCCGTACTCGGCGATCTGACCGAAAGCATGTTCAAGCGCGAGGCGGGCATCAAGGACTCCGGCACCCTGTTGCCGGGTCATGGCGGCATTCTCGACCGGATCGACAGCCTGACCGCCGCCCTGCCGGTGTTTCTGCTCAGTTATCTGCTACTCAGTCAGGAGTTTTGATGCACAAGTCACTGGTTATTCTGGGGGCCTCTGGCTCCATTGGTCAGAGTACCTTGAAAGTGCTGCGCCATAACCCGGGCAGTTGGCAAGTATTGGCGTTGACCGCCGCCCGCAACGTGGATGCCATGTTGCGGGACTGCCTCGAATTCTCCCCCCGTTTTGCCGTGATGGTCGATGAGGATGCCGCCCGTGAACTGGCTGCCCGTCTGAAAGCGCACGGCAGTGCGACCCGGGTCATGTCTGGTGCAGCAGCCCTCTGCGAGGTTGCCGCTCACCCCGACGCCCATAGCGTGATGGCCGCCATTGTGGGGGCGGCCGGACTGGCCCCGACCATGGCTGCGGTTCGTGCCGGAAAGCGTATTTTGCTGGCCAACAAGGAGGCGCTGGTGATGTCCGGTGCTTTCTTCATGGAGGCCGTGCGCGAGCATGGCGCCGAGCTGCTACCCATCGACAGCGAACACAATGCGATCTTCCAGTGTCTGCCGACTGCCGTGCAGCGCCAGCCCGGTTTTTGCGATCTGGCGGCGGCGGGGATCAGCAAGATTTTGCTGACCGGTTCCGGCGGTCCGTTCCGTTACACCGAGATCAGCGAGCTGGCGAAGGTGACGCCGGCGCAGGCCATCGCTCATCCCAACTGGTCGATGGGGGCCAAGATTTCGGTCGACTCCGCCACCATGATCAACAAGGGGCTGGAGTACATCGAGGCGCGCTGGTTGTTCAATGCGGCGCCCGAGCAGATCCAGGTGGTGATCCACCCGCAGTCGGTGATCCACTCCATGGTGCAGTATAAGGATGGCTCCGTGCTGGCCCAGCTTGGCAATCCGGATATGTGTACCCCCATCGCCCATGCGCTGGCTTATCCCAATCGCATCCCCTCCAGTGTGGAACCTTTGGATTTCTTCAGTGTCGGAGAGTTCAGCTTTATCCGGCCTGATTATGATCGCTACCCCTGTCTGGCGCTGGCCATCAATGCCTGCCAGAAGGGACAAGCGGCGACCACTGCGCTCAATGCGGCCAACGAGGAGGCGGTTGCCGCCTTCCTGGCCGGGCGCATCGGTTTTATGGATATTGCCCGGATCAACGAGGCAGTGATGCTGGCGCTGGAGAGCAGCGCCGTCGGCTCGCTCGATGATCTGTTTGCCCTGGACGGTGCGGCAAGAGCCCGTGCTCACACTTTGATTGAGGAGCTTGGCTGATGGGCGGTGTGTTGTGGAATATCGGTGCTTTTGTTGTTGCGCTGGGCCTGCTGGTCGCGGTGCACGAGTTTGGTCACTTCTGGGTGGCCCGTCGTTGTGGCGTCAAGGTTGAGCGCTTCTCCATCGGTTTTGGCAAGGCGATCTGGCGCCGGATGGGTAAAGATGGCACCGAATATGTGCTGGCGCTGATCCCGCTCGGTGGTTACGTCAAGATGCTCGATGGCCGGGTCGATGAACTCAAGCCCGGTGACGAGCAGTATGCCTTCAACCACAAGAGTGTCTGGGCGCGGATGGCGATTGTCGCCGCAGGTCCCATGGCCAACTTCGTCTTTGCCCTGTTTGCCCTCTGGCTGATGTTTATCATCGGGGTGCCGAGCGTCAAGCCGGTGATCGGTGAAGTGCGTCCGGCATCCATCGTGGCCGAGGCGGGTGTGCTGCCCGGGATGGAGATTGTCGGGGTCGGCGATGAGCTGACCGGTGACTGGGAGAGCGTCACCTACGCTCTTATAAGTCATCTGGGTGATGATGCAGTGACTCTCAAGGTGCAGGCACCCAATACCAGCTATGCCACCGATAAAACCTTGTCGCTGACCGGCTGGACCTTCGATCCGGATAAAGAGTCGCCTATCGGCAGCTTGGGGATCGTCCCCCTGAGTGGCAAAGTGCTGCCAGTCGTGGCTGCAGTGGTGGCCAAGAGTGCCAGTGAAAAGGCGGGGCTGCAGGTCGGTGACCGTATCAAACAGGTCGGCGATCAGCCTATTACCGCGTGGGCCCAGTTTGTCGAACTGGTGCAGCAGGCACCGGGCGAACCCCTTCAAGTGGTGGTTGAGCGCAACAACAGTGATCTCAACGTGACCCTGACCCCGGATAGCCGCAAGGTGCAGGGCAAGCTGGTGGGATTCGTCGGTCTCTCACCGCAACTGGTTCCATTACCGGATGAATATCGAATTCTGTTACAGTATGGGCCTTTGCAGGCGCTGTGGCATGGCGCGGACAAAACCTGGAGCCTGATCACGCTCACCTTTGACATGATTGGCAAGTTGATTGGTGGCATCGTGTCGCTGGACAACCTGAGTGGCCCCATCTCCATTGCCAAGGGCGCCGGCAGCAGTGCCGACTATGGTCTGGTCTATTTCTTGAGTTTTCTGGCGCTGATCAGCGTCAATCTGGGGATTATCAATCTGTTCCCCCTGCCGGTGCTTGATGGTGGCCATCTGGTCTATTTCCTGATCGAAGCGGTCACCGGCAAGCCGGTATCAGAGAAAATACAGGAAGTGGGTTTCAGGATCGGTGCCGCCATTCTGATGTTATTGATGGGCATTGCGCTGTTTAACGATTTCGCTCGCCTCTGAGGCCAGAGCATCAACAAGGACACATAAGAACAAAATGGCTGTTAAAAAAGCATTGGTGTTGAGTTGCCTGCTGGGTGCCAGTTTCCTGGCCCAGGCGGCCCCTGCCTCTTTTGTGGTGCAAGATATCCAGGTCGAAGGTCTGCAACGGGTGACCCTGGGTGCCGCACTGTTGAACCTGCCGATCCGGGTCGGTGATACCGTCGACTCCGTGGCTCTGGCCAGCGCCATCAAAAAGCTCTATGCCTCGGGTAACTTCGAGGATGTGAAGGTTTACCGTGATGGCCAGGTGCTGCAGGTGATGGTCAAGGAGCGTCCAACCATCTCCAGCATCGAGTTTGCCGGCAACAAGGATATCAAAGAGGAGCAACTGACCCAGAGTCTGGAGTCCTCCGGTATTCGTGTGGGTGATCCGCTGGATCGCACCGTACTCACTTCCCTCGAGAAGGGACTGGAAGATTTCTACTATGGCGTGGGTAAATACTCCGCCAAGGTCAAGGCCATCGTCACCCCGTTGCCGCGCAACCGGGTCGACCTCAAGTTCACCTTCGTGGAAGGGGAAGCGGCCAAGATCCAGCAGATCAACATCGTCGGCAACAGCGTCTTCCCTGAAGAGAAGCTGATTGCCCAGCTCTCCCTGCGCGACGAAGTGCCCTGGTGGAACTTCACCGCCGATCAGCGCTATCAGAAGCAGAAACTGGCCGGTGATATCGAGACCCTGCGCTCCTACTACATGGACCGCGGCTATATCCGCTTCCAGCAGGAGTCTACCCAGGTCTCCATGACCCCCGACAAGAAGGGCGTCTACGTCACGCTCAACATCAAGGAAGGGGATCAGTACAAGGTCTCCGGCGTCCAGCTCAAGGGTGACCTGATCGATCGCAGTGGCGAGATGAAGGGATTGATCCCGATTGCTGCCGGCAGCACCTACTCTGCCAGTCAGGTGACTCATACCGAAGAGGTGCTCTCCAAGTTCCTCGGCCGTTACGGTTATGCCTATCCGAAAGTGGTCACCTTCCCGCAGGTCAATGACAAGACCAAGGAAGTTGAGCTGATCGTCAACGTTGAGCCGGGCCCCCGTGTCTATGTGCGCAACATCAACTTCAGCGGTAACGCAACCACCGAAGATCAGGTGTTGCGTCGCGAGATGCGCCAGATGGAAGGCACCTGGCTCTCCTCCGACAATATCGAGCAGTCCAAGAGCCGTCTCAACCGCCTTGGCTACTTCGAGAGCGTTGAAGTGGACACCAAACGGGTGCCGGGCAACGATGACCTGGTTGACCTCGACTTCAAGGTCAAGGAGCAGCCAGCGGGTTCCATCAATGCCGGTATCGGTTACGGTACCGAGTCGGGTCTGAGCCTGCAGGCGGGGATCTCCCAGGACAACTTTATGGGTACCGGTAAAAAGGTCTCCATCAATGCCAGCACCAACGACTACTCCAAGAACGTTGACCTGAGCTACAACGACCCCTACTTCACCGTGGATGGTGTCAGCCTGGGTGGTCGGGTCTACTACAACCAGTTCCGCGCCGATGATGCCGATATCGTCGATTACGAGAACGAAACCATCGGTTTCCGTCTCTCCAGCGGCTTCCCGGTCAACGAGTTCAACCGTCTCGACTTCAGTACCGGTATCGAGAGCACCAAGCTGAGCCGTCCGTCATTCAATGCCCAGAACTATCAGGAGTGTCTGAAGGACAATCCGGATACTGATGGCAATACCTACTGCTGGGATCAGTGGAATGATAACCGCCAGTCGGTACAGATGGATCAGTTCTGGAATGCTTACTCACAGGATGGTTCCAACCTCGACTTTGTGACCGTTGATGTCACCGCTGGCTGGACCCGCTCTACCCTGAACAAGGGGATGTTCCCGACTTCTGGCGATCGTCAGCGTATCAACGCCAAGGTGACCGTGCCGGGCATGGAGCTGCAGTACTACAAGCTCTCTGCCGAAGATGCCCACTACTTCCCGCTCGATGCGGATCACAGTTGGGTAATGATCGGCAAGGGTCGTGTCTCCTACGGTAACGGCTATGGCGATGACTCCATGCTGCCGTTCTTCGAGAACTACTATGCCGGTGGTTTCGATACAGTACGCGGCTTCAAGAGCAATACCATTGGTCCCAAGGCGATCTACAAGACCTACAACAAGCCGGGTGCTGGTAGTTGCACGGGTTCTCAGCCGTGTGAAACTGGCTACTACGAAGGTTCCGACACCTCGGTGGGTGGTAACGCTCTGGCCGTCGCTTCACTGGAGCTGGTCTTCCCGACCCCGTTTGTTTCCGAGACCTATCGTCCGCAGATCCGTTCCACCGTCTTTATGGACGCAGGTACCGTCTGGAGCACTGATTTTGCCAACGGAGCATATCCTTGCGCCGCCGGTTCTGATTGCAACTATCTGAGTCAGGACTACTCCAACCCGGGCAATATCCGGGTCTCTGCCGGTGTCTCCCTGCAGTGGCTCTCGCCGATGGGCCCGCTGGTGTTTGCCTTGGCCAAGCCGATCAAGAAATATGAAGGGGATCGCACCGAAGTCTTCTCCTTCAACATCGGTCGTACTTTCTAAGCAGAGTTTCGCCCCCACCCATGCGGTGGGGGTCTTCAATGATGGGACGCGCGGTATGCGTGCCTCACCAGGTAACAAGACGGTCCTAACGCCGCTTGCATAATCGGGTAAATCAGGTAGCCCTCGCCATGAGGGAACAAGGAGTAAGTGTGAATAAAGCGTTGAAAGTAGCTGGTTTGAGCTTTGCACTGATGGCTGCCGGCATGGGTTCTGCCTTCGCTGAGACCAAGATTGCCGTGGTCGACATGGGCGAAGTGTTCCAAAAGCTGCCCCAGCGTGAAGCCGTTGCCGCCAAGCTGAAAGGCGAGTTCGAGCCGCGTATGCGCGAGCTGCAGAAGCTGGAACAGGAAGGCCAGAAGCTGGTCGAGAAGTTCCGCAAGGATGAGGCCTTCATGAGCGCCGAGCAGAAGAAGCAGAGCCAGGAGAAGCTAGCCAAGCTGCAGATGGAGTTCAACCAGAAGCGTCAAGCCTTTGAGCAGGACAACGGCCGCCGTCAGTCCGAAGAGCGCAACAAGATCCTGACCAAGGTACAGGCTGCCATCGATTCCATCGCCAAGAGCAATGGTTACGATCTGGTGCTGGAGCGCAATGCCGCCCCGTATGCCGCCAGCAAGCTGGACATCTCCGGCCAGGTTATTTCTCAGGTAAGCAAGAGCAACTAATTGATGGCATTCACTCTCGCACAGCTGGCCCAGCAACTGGGGGCCCAGGTCCATGGCGACGGAACCCTGGAAATCCGCAAGGTAGCGACACTCGAAAAGGCCGGGGAGGGTGAGATTACCTTCCTGTCCAACAAGAAGTACCGGCACTATCTGGAGCAGAGCAAGGCGACCGCCGTGCTCATTACAGAAGCGGATCTGCCATTTTGTCCCACCAATGCCCTGGTGCTCAAAGACCCCTATGTGGGCTTTGCCCGGGTAGCCCAACTGCTGGACACCACCCCGCAGCCGGCCATGGATATCCATCCGAGCGCCGTTATCGCGGCTGACGTGCAACTGGGCGAGAGAGTGGCCATCGGTGCCAATGCAGTGATCGAATCCGGCGTTGTGCTGGGTGACGATGTCCGCATTGGCCCGGGTTGTTTCGTTGGCAAGAATACCCGGCTGGGAGCCCGCTCCCGGCTGTGGGCCAACGTCACCCTCTATCACAATGTGACCATGGGCACCGACTGTCTGGTTCAATCCGGCACAGTGATCGGGGCCGATGGTTTCGGTTATGCCAACGAGCGTGGCGAGTGGATCAAGATCCCCCAGCTCGGCGGTGTGACCATTGGCAACCGGGTCGAGATCGGTGCCTGTACCACCATTGACCGCGGTGCGCTGGAAGATACCCGCATCGCTGACAACGTCATCATCGACAACCAGTGCCAGATCGCCCACAACGTGGAGATCGGTTACGGCACCGCCGTGGCGGGCTCCACAGTGATGGCTGGTAGTCTCAAGGTCGGCAAATACTGTATCATTGGCGGCGCTTCCGTCTTTAACGGGCATATGGAGATCTGCGACCAGGCCACCGTTACCGGTATGGCCATGGTGATGCGACCCATTACCGAGCCCGGTGTCTACTCTTCCGGCATCCCTCTGCAAACCAATAAAGAGTGGCGCAAGACCGCCGCCCGGGTGATGCGTATCGAAGAGATGCACAAGCGGTTAAGCAAGCTTGAGAAGAAGCTGGATCAAGAATAATCACGATTGGTATAGGGTACTGTTTTGACTACTGAAAAGAAGAGCCTGGGTATCCAGGAAATCATGGATCTGCTGCCCCACCGTTATCCGTTTCTGATGGTGGATCGTGTAGACGACTACGAGATCAGCGATGAGCGCAAAACCCTGCGCGCCATCAAGAACGTCTCGTTCAACGAGCCGATCTTCCAGGGGCACTTCCCGGCCAAGCCGGTGTTCCCTGGCGTACTGATCCTGGAAGCGATGGCACAGGCCACCGGTATCCTGGCCTTTACCATGGTGGGCAAGCCGTCTCCCAACGAACTCTACTATTTTGCCTCAATCGACAACGCTCGCTTCAAGCGTCCGGTCGGCCCCGGTGACCAACTGGTGCTCGACGTGGAGTTCCTGAAAGAGCGTCGCGGTATTGCCAAGTTCACCGGTGTCGCTACCGTCGACGGTGAAGTGGTCTGTACCGCCGAGCTGATGTGCGCCAAACGCGAGGTTTAACACACGTGATCGACCAGACTGCCATCATTCACGATACTGCCATCGTCCATGAGTCTGCCGTGATCGGTAAAGGGGTTGAAATCGGCCCCTTTTCTGTCATCGGCGCCGAGGTGGAAATCGGTGACAACACCTGGGTAGGTTCCCATGTGGTGATCAAGGGCCCGACCAAGATTGGTCGCGGCAACAAGATCTTCCAGCACACCTCCATCGGTGAGGATTGCCAGGACAAGAAGTACGCCGGTGAGCGCACCTTCCTCGAGATTGGCGACAACAACGTCATTCGCGAGAACTGCACCTTCCACCGCGGTACCATTCAGGATCAATCCCTGACCAAGGTGGGCAGCGGCAACCTGTTCATGGTCAACGTCCACGTTGCCCACGACTGCATCATTGGTGACAACTGCATCTTCGCCAACAACGCGACCCTGGCTGGCCACGTGGTGATCGGTGATTTCGTGATCTTTGGTGGTCTATCCGCCATTCACCAGTTCGGCCGCGTCGGTTCCCATGCCTTCGTCGGTGGCTGCGCCGCCCTGAACAAGGACGTACCGCCTTACGTGATGGCTGCCGGCAACTACGCCAAGCCCTTCGGGGTGAACTCCGAAGGTCTGCGTCGCCGCGGTTTCAGCGCCGAGGCCATCTCTGCCGTCAAGCGTGCCTACAAAGAGATCTTCCGCTCCGGCAAGACCATCGAAGAGGTGCTGCCGGTGCTGATCGAGATGGCGCAAGCCGAACCGGCTGTCCAGCTCTATGTGGACTTCCTCAAAGACAACGAGCGCGGGATCATCCGTGCCTGATCCGGTTCGTATCGGTATCGTCGCCGGAGAGGTCTCCGGCGACATTCTGGCTGCCGGTCTGGTGCGCGAGCTGCAGGCCCGCTACCCGGATGCGCAGTTTGAAGGGATCGCCGGGCCGCGGATGCAGGCCCTCGGCGTCAAGGCCCTGTTCGAGATGGAAGAGCTCTCCGTCATGGGGATCACCGAGGTGCTGGGCCGTCTGCCGCGCATCCTCAAGGTCCGTCGCGAACTGTTGCGCCACTTTATTGCCAACCCGCCCGATATCTTTATCGGCGTGGATGCACCGGATTTCAATATCGGAGTGGAGCTGAAACTGCGCCGCGCCGGTATCAAGACGGTTCACTATGTCAGCCCCTCGGTGTGGGCCTGGCGTCAGAACCGCATTCACAAGATCAAGGCCGCTACCGACATGGTGCTCGCCTTCCTGCCGTTCGAGAAAGCCTTCTACGACCGCTTCGACGCCCCTTGCCGTTTTGTCGGTCACACCATGGCGGATGATATTCCGTTGGTGCCGGATCAGGCTGCCGTGCGTCGTAATCTCGGTATCGATGCCAATCGCCGCTGGCTGGCGGTGCTGCCGGGCAGCCGAACCGCAGAAGTGGGCTTTATGTCTCCCCTGTTTCTCGAGGCGTGCAAACACCTGACGGTGCGCTATCCGGATCTCGGCTTCATCGTGCCGCTGGTCAACCAGAAACGGCGTGAGCAGTTTATGGCCATCAAGGCCGAGGTAGCGCCGGGTCTCGACATGGTGCTGCTGGAAGGGCAGGGCCGCGAGGCGATGATCGCCGCCGACGTGGTGATGCTGGCCTCTGGCACCGCAGCGCTCGAAGCCATGCTGGTGAAAAAGCCGATGGTGGTGGGCTACAAGCTCAAGCCCTTCAGCTACTGGCTGGCCCAGCGACTGGTGAAGACCGAATTTGTCTCTCTGCCCAACCTGCTGGCCGGTCGCATGCTGGTGCCGGAACTCATCCAGCACGAGTGCACCCCGGAGAATCTGGTGGAAGAGGTGAGCAAGTACTTCGAGCACGACAACAGTGCGCTGGTCAATACCTTCACCGAGCTGCACCAGCTGATCCGCTGCAATGCCGACTCGCAGGCCGCCGATGCGGTGGCGGATCTGCTCGGCAGATAACGCTATTTCGGACCGTCGATTGCGCCGCGCTACCCGTTCATCCTTTTCGAGCGGTAATGCTGCGCCAGTCGACCCCTGTCAGGCCCCACGGGGCCTGTTTTGATTCAAGGCTACAAGATGATGATCGATATTCCTGACGACAAGCTGGTTGCCGGTGTGGACGAAGTGGGTCGTGGCCCCCTGGTGGGTGACGTGGTCACCGCTGCGGTCATTCTCGATCCCGCCAATCCGATCGCAGGGCTCAACGACTCCAAGAAGCTCTCCGAGAAGAAGCGCCTCGCCCTGTTTGACGAGATCAAAGAGAAAGCGCTCGCCTGGGCCATCGGTCGTGCAACTCCGGAGGAGATCGACGAGCTCAACATCCTGCATGCCACCATGCTGGCGATGCAGCGAGCCGTGGCGGGACTGAAGGTCACCCCCGAGCTGGTCTTTATCGATGGCAACCGCTGCCCTGCATTGCCGATGGAAGCGCGTGCCGTGGTCAAGGGCGATAGCCTGGTGGCCGCCATCAGCGCCGCCTCGATCCTCGCCAAGGTGACCCGCGATGCGGAGATGACCGAGCTGGACAGCCGTCATCCCGAATATGGTTTTGCCCGTCACAAGGGTTATCCGACTGCGGATCACCTCGCCATTCTGGCCGAGCGTGGCCCGTTGCCCGAATATCGCAAGAGCTTCAAACCGGTGCGCCGCGCACTGGGGATCGAGTAGACCATGCCATTTAGTTTGAGCAGCGAGAGGAGATGACGATGGCTGACCCCCGTTTTATCCACCTGCGAGTCCACTCCGACTTCTCCATGGTCGATGGCCTGCAGAAGATCAACCCCATCGTCGGGGCGGCTGCGGCCAACAACATGCCGGCGCTGGCGCTGACCGATCAGATGAACATGTGCGGTCTGGTGCGCTTCTATGGCGCGGCCCACGGCAAGGGGATCAAGCCCATCGTCGGTGCCGACTTCTGGGTGCAGAGCGATGAGCTCGGCGACGAGCAGTTCCGTCTCACCCTGCTCGCCATGGATAACGACGGCTACCAGAACATCACCCTGCTTATTTCCCGCGGTTACCAGCGCGGCCACGTGCAAGGGCGGCCGGTTATCGACAAGAGCTGGCTCGCCGAGCATGCCAAGGGGGTGATCGTCCTCTCCGGCGGGCGCGAGGGGGATGTGGGCAAGTTCCTGCTCAAGGGCAACCGGCAGATGACCGAGCAGTGTGTCGCCTTCTATCAGACTCACTTCCCCGATGCCTACTACCTCGAACTGTTGCGTACCGGTCGACCCGACGAAGAGGTCTACCTGCACATGGCGGTGGCCATCGCCACCGAGTTCGAGCTGCCGGTGGTCGCCACCAACGAGGTGGTGTTCCTCAACGCCGATGACTTCGATGCCCACGAGATCCGGGTCGCCATCCACGATGGCTATACCCTGATGGACAAACGCCGCCCCCGTCGCTACAGCCCCCAGCAGTACCTGCGCAGTCAGGAGGAGATGGCGGAGCTGTTCGCCGACATCCCCGAAGCGCTGGAAAACACGGTGGAGATCGCCAAGCGCTGCAACGTGACGGTGCGTCTCGGCGAATACTTCCTGCCCAACTTCCCGACCGGCGACATGACCACCGAAGATTTTCTGGTGGCCAAATCGAAAGAGGGTCTGGAGGAGCGTCTCGAGTTCCTGTTCCCGGATCCGGCGGTGCGGGCCGAGCGACGTCCCGAGTATGACGAGCGCCTCGATGTCGAGCTGAAAGTGATCAACCAGATGGGCTTCCCGGGTTACTTCCTCATCGTGATGGAGTTTATCCAGTGGTCCAAGGACAACGGCATTCCCGTTGGCCCGGGCCGGGGCTCGGGGGCGGGCTCTCTGGTGGCTTACGCCCTCAAGATCACCGACCTCGACCCGCTGGAATTTGACCTGCTGTTCGAACGTTTCCTGAACCCCGAGCGGGTATCCATGCCCGACTTCGACGTCGACTTCTGCATGGACCGACGCGACGAGGTGATCGAGCACGTCTCCGACATGTATGGCCGGGAGGCGGTCTCCCAGATCATCACCTTCGGTAGCATGGCGGCCAAGGCTGTGGTGCGGGACGTGGGCCGGGTGCTGGGCCATGCCTACGGCTTTGTCGATCGCATCTCCAAGCTCATTCCGCCGGATCCGGGGATGACGCTCGCCAAGGCATTCGAGGCCGAGCCCAAGCTGCCCGAACTCTACGAGCAGGATGAGGAGGTCAAAGACCTCATCGACATGGCTCGTCGTCTCGAAGGGGTGGTGCGCAACGCTGGTAAACACGCCGGTGGCGTGGTGATCGCACCCACCAAGATCACCGACTTTGCGCCGCTCTACTGCGATGATGAGGGCCATCACCCGGTCACCCAGTTTGACAAGAACGACGTGGAGTACGCCGGTCTGGTGAAGTTCGACTTCCTGGGTCTGCGCACTCTCACCATCATCGACTGGGCGCTCGGCATGATAAACCCGCGTCTTGCCAAAGAGGGCAAGCCGCCGGTGGATATCGCCGCCATCCCTATCGATGACAAGAAGTCGTTCGACCTGCTGCAACGCTACGAGACCACAGCGGTATTCCAGCTGGAATCCCGCGGCATGAAGGATCTCATCAAGCGGCTGCGCCCCGACTGCTTCGAAGACATGATCGCACTGGTGGCCCTGTTCCGACCGGGCCCGCTCCAGTCTGGCATGGTGGATAACTTCATCGACCGCAAACACGGTAATGAAGCGATCTCCTATCCGGACGAGAAGTGGCAGCACGAGAGCCTGAAACCGATTCTGGAACCGACCTACGGCATCATCCTCTATCAGGAGCAGGTGATGCAGATCGCCCAGACCCTGGCGGGTTATACGCTGGGTGGCGCGGATATGCTGCGCCGGGCGATGGGTAAGAAAAAGCCCGAGGAGATGGCCAAGCAGCGGGCCGGTTTCGAGGAGGGCGCCGTCAAGAATGGCGTCGACGGCGAACTGGCGATGAAGATCTTCGATCTGGTGGAGAAGTTTGCGGGCTACGGCTTCAACAAGTCCCACTCCGCCGCCTATGCGCTGGTTTCCTACCAGACCCTCTGGCTCAAGACCCACTTCCCGGCCGAGTTCATGGCGGCGGTGATGACCGCCGATATGGACAACACCGACAAGATAGTGACCCTGGTGGACGAGTGCCAGCGGATGGGGCTGACCGTGATCCCGCCGGATGTGAACACCGGCCGCTATCGCTTCTCGGTCAACGAAGAGGGTCATATCGTCTACGGCATCGGGGCGGTGAAAGGGGTGGGTGAAGGCCCTATTGACGCTATCCTCAGCGCCCGGGATCAGGACGGCCCGTTCCGCGATCTGTTCGACTTCTGCAACCGGGTCGACATCAAGAAGCTCAACAAGCGGGTGATGGAGAAGCTGATCCTCTCCGGTGCCATGGATCGGCTCGGCCCCCACCGCGCCGCCCTGATGGCGACCCTGGAGGAGGCGATGCGGGCCGCCGAGCAGCACGCCAAGGCGCAGGCGGTGGGGCAGGTCGACATGTTCGGCGTGCTCACCGAAGAGATTGACGACGTCAAGAAGGCGTTTGCCAACGTGCCGCACTGGCCTGACAAGGTGTGGCTGGAAGGGGAGCGCGAGACCCTCGGGCTCTATCTCACCGGCCACCCCATCAACCAGTACAGCAGCGAATTGCGTCGTTATACTTCGGGTCGCCTGTGCGATCTGCATCCCACTTCACGCGATACCGTGACCACGGCGGCGGGGCTGGTGATTGCGGCCCGCAGCATGGTGACCAAGCGTGGCAACAAGATGGGGATCTTCACTCTGGACGACCGTTCCGGTCGCCTCGATGTGACCCTGTTCAGTGAAGCGCTGGAAAAATATGAAGAATTGATGCAAAAAGACCGCATTTTGGTGGTTTCTGGACAGGTCAGCTTTGATGACTTCTCCGGTGGCCTTAAAATGTCGGCTCGAGAATTACTGGATATCAACGATGCGAGGGAGCGTTTTGCCAGAGCAATCCGCATCTCCCTCGATGAACAGCGGATTGATGATCGCTTTTTCCCGCGTTTGTGCGAGATTTTGGAGCCCGCCCGTGCCGGAGTCTGTCCGGTTCAGGTAAACTATCGTCGCCCCGGCTCCCGGGTGCGATTGACGCTCGGTACCGAGTGGCGGGTGACGCCCACCGATCAACTGATAGATGACTTGCGAGTCCTGCTTGGACGAGAGCGGGTTGAATTGGTTTTTGATTAGAGGTTCTAAGGCCCTATGAGTCTTTTTCTGGATTTTGAACAGCCGATTGCCGAGTTGCAGGCGCAGATTGATGAACTCAAACATGTGAGTGAAGGCAATCACGCCGTGGATCTGAAAGACGAGATCCGCCGGCTGGAGAAGAAAAACGAAGAGCTGACCAAGAAGATCTTCGGTGATCTGGGGGCCTGGCAGGTATCCCAGATGGCGCGTCATCCCCAGCGCCCCTACACCTTTGACTATATCGAGCATATCTTCACCGATTTCGACGAGTTGGCTGGCGATCGCGCCTATGCCGATGACAAGGCTATCGTCGGCGGCATCGCCCGTCTCGACGGTGAGCCGGTGATGGTGATTGGTCATCAGAAGGGTCGCGAGACCAAAGAGAAGATCAAGCGCAACTTCGGCATGCCGCGTCCGGAAGGGTACCGCAAGGCCCTGCGTCTGATGGAGATGGCCGAGCGCTTCAAGATGCCGATCATCACCTTTATTGACACCCCGGGCGCTTACCCCGGCGTCGGTGCCGAAGAGCGTGGCCAGTCCGAAGCGATTGCCCGCAACCTGAAAGTGATGGCCGGTCTGACCGTGCCGGTGGTCTGCACCGTGATCGGTGAGGGTGGCTCCGGTGGTGCGCTTGCCATTGGCGTGGGTGACCGCGTCAACATGCTGCAGTACTCCACCTACTCCGTCATCTCGCCGGAAGGGTGTGCCTCCATCCTGTGGAAGAGCGCTGACAAGGCCTCCGTGGCTGCCGAAGCGATGGGGATCACTGCCCAGCGTCTGAAAGAGCTCAAGCTGATCGACCATGTGATCGACGAGCCCCTCGGCGGTGCCCACCGCGATGTGGAGAAGATGGCCAAAAACCTCAAGGCCCGCATCAAGCAGGATCTGGACGCACTGCGTCCGCTCGATACCGAGCAACTGCTGGAGCAGCGTTACCAGCGTCTGCTGGGCTACGGCTACTGCTAAGCGCAGCCGTCAGCCCCGAGTATTCAGGCCCCCGTCAGCGACGGGGGCTTTTTATTGCGGTTGTTCTGTCATTCAGGTGAGTGCCCCAACGTGCCCTGAAACGGCACAGCTCAGTCTTCGCGGGTGAGGGGCAGGGTTGGTATGCCATGCTGTTGGTGATGGCTGTCAGTAGCCTACAGCATCCTTTGGCATCGCTGGCGATGGCATGACAAGCCACGTGATCATCCTATTGCGGCATAAAAAAGCGCCCCGGCTGTGCGGAGCGCTTTTACAGGTGTCTGGCGGTATTACAGTTCAATCTCGTCTGTAAGACCTTCATAGGCGATATCGATGGATTGCAGCTCCTTCTGCAGGCGATGTTTGTCTTTCAACGCCTCGATTTCACGCCATTTACGTTTTTTTCCCGTTGTCCCGCGGCTACGCGAACCGAGTTCAACCACCTCGTCATAATCGAAGTTGAACATTTCCATGGCTCCCTCCTTGGTTTTTATCGTTTTCACCACCCGTATAACATAACGAATCTGAAATTAAAACGTTTTCGTGACGACTCTATGACAGCGCTAAAAAAGCCCATGAAAAAAAACCGGGCCCCTTGGTAGGGGCCCGGTTTTTATCAGAAAAAAGAACCGATTACAGGCGGCTTGCCAGCATGGTTTCCAGCTTGCCCTGGTCGATGGCAAACATGCGGATGCCTTCGCCCAGCTTCTCGTGAGCCATGGCGTCCTGGTTCAGTTCCCAGCGGAATTCGGTTTCGGTCATCGGAGTCGGTTTGGCCTTGCGCTCACCGGTGTAGTCCAGTTTACGTACCACGGCCCCTTCGGTCTTGCTCAGCTCTTCCAGCAGGGCCGGGCCGATGGTCAGGCGGTCGCAACCAGCCAGTTCCAGGATCTCGCCAGTATTGCGGAAGCTGGCGCCCATCACCACGGTCGGGTAGTCGTGCTGCTTGTAGTAGTTGTAGATGGAGGTGACAGAGACCACGCCCGGATCTTCGCTGGCGGTGTAGTCACGGTTGTGCTTGGCCTTGTACCAGTCGAGGATGCGGCCTACGAACGGGGAGATCAGGAAGGCACCGGCTTCGGCACAGGCACGGGCCTGGGCGAAGGAGAACAGCAGGGTCAGGTTGCACTGGATGCCCTCTTTCTCCAGTACCTCGGCGGCACGGATCCCTTCCCAGGTGGAGGCCAGCTTGATCAGAATGCGGTCGTTGCTGATACCCGCTTCGTTGTAGAGACGGATCAGCTTGCGCGCCTTGGCGATGCTGGCTTCGGTATCGAAGGAGAGACGAGCATCCACTTCGGTGGAGATACGGCCCGGAACGATCTTCAGCACTTCCAGACCGATATTGACGGCCAGCTTGTCGCCCGCGTCGATGATTTGCTGTGCCTTGTCCTGGCTCTGGGCTTTGGCCCATTTGATGGCGTCTTCGATCAGCGGAGCGTACTCGGGGATCTCGGAGGCCTTCAGAACCAGAGAGGGGTTGGTGGTGGCATCGATGGGCTGATAGCGTTTGATGGCTTCGATATCACCGGTGTCGGCAACAACAGTGGTCAGGGCTTTCAGCTGGGTTAATTTATCGGCCATAGCGAATATCATCTCTTAATGAGGGAGTAATCCCTGGGTTGCGGGCTTGAGACGGTGGTTCTGAAATAAAATTACAGGATCTTGGTGCCTCAGGCTCAGAAAAGCGCGATGGGGGCGGCCCATCGTCATTGCCTGCCTAATTAATACTGATGTGCTGCATCCTGCAATAGGGGCGCTTGGTTGTTAAACATTCAGGCTGTTGAGTCATCCCGTTTTATGGCGTGAAACTATATGATTAGTAAGGTTTTTTACATTTCCTCCCGACCTCGCTCCGGTTTGCTTTCAGCTGAACTTTTTTAGCCAATATCCATATTTGTGTCGTCGATCACATAAATTATCTCGCTACGTACTTGAAATTTAATTACAGCGAAAACGTTTGGCGAAATGTCTCCGTTTGAAAGCCATTTCATGCAAGCGTTTGCGTTTTCGGATAGCTCATCAGGGATATATCAAAATGGTTCTCTTATGGGGCTTAATGGTGGCCTGTCTGATTGAATTATTGAGTTTGTTGAAAGTTTGCGATTTAAATGGAGCTTTATGGGCTTTTACCGTTCGTTTTTTGTGTCTCGCGTGACCGGGATCACTATTCCGGGCTCTCCCGCTGTGCTAGATTCCGCCCCTTTAGCGAAACGCTAATTAAACGACAGACAGAAAACGGTCAGCGCAGACTGGCCATGGATGTGAATAACAACGAGAGAATTATGGACACCTTGATTGCGATGCTAAACGACCTGATGTGGGGAGCCGTGCTCATCTACCTGCTCATCGGGGTCGGTATCTTTTTCACCTTCCGCCTGGGTTTTATCCAGATCCGTCACTTTGGCCACATGTTTTCCGTGCTGAAAAACAGCCGTAAATCGGACAATGCAGGCATCTCCTCCTTCCAGGCCCTCTGTACCAGCCTTGCCGCCCGTGTCGGCACCGGCAACCTGGCCGGTGTGGCTGTCGCCATCTATCTGGGCGGCCCCGGCGCCATCTTCTGGATGTGGCTGATTGCCTTTATCGGCATGGCGACCGCCTTCGTCGAAAGCACCCTGGCCCAGCTCTACAAGGTCAAGGATGAGGATGGCAACTACCGTGGTGGCCCGGCCTACTACATGGAGAAAGGCCTTGGCATGCGCTGGATGGGGGTGGTGTTTTCGCTCTGCCTGATCCTGGCATTTGGTCTGGTGTTCAACGCGGTGCAGGCCAACTCCATCAGTCTGGCGATGAAGGTGGCGTTTGGTATTCCTGACTGGGTCAGCGGTCTGGCGCTGGTGGCGCTCTCCGGCCTGATTATCTTCGGCGGCATTCGTGGTATCGCCCGTTTTGCCGAGCTGGTGGTGCCCTTTATGGCGCTGGCCTACATCCTGCTGGCGCTGGTGATCGTGGCGATGAACATCACCGAGTTGCCCCATGTCTTCATGCTGATCATCAAGTCCGCCTTCGGGATTGAGCAGGCTGGCTCGGGTGCGCTGGGTTATGCCATCTCCCAGGCGATGATCAACGGTATCAAGCGTGGTCTCTTCTCCAACGAAGCGGGCATGGGCTCTGCGCCCAACGCTGCAGCGACTGCCACTCCCTATCCGCCGCACCCGGCCTCCCAGGGTTATGTGCAGATGCTGGGGGTCTTTATGGATACCATCGTCATCTGCAGCTGTACCGCCGCCATCATCCTGATGTCAGGTCAGTTTGAGCCGGGCTCCGGCGTGACCGGTGTCGAGCTGACCCAGCGGGCGCTCTCTTCCCAGATTGGCAGCGGTGGCAACATCTTTATCGCGGCGGCCATCTTCTTCTTCGCCTTCACCTCTATCGTGGCGAACTACTCCTATGCCGAAACGAATCTGGTGTTCCTCGAGCACAACCACAAGGGCGGCCTGATGCTGTTCCGGATGTTTGTGCTGGGCATGGTGATGTTCGGCTCTGTGGGCGAGTTGCCGACCGTCTGGGCAATGGCTGATGTCTCCATGGGATTGATGGCCATCGTCAACCTGGTGGCTATCCTGCTGCTCTCCGGCGTCGCCATCAAGCTGGCCAAGGATTACAACGACCAGCTCAGGCTGGGCAAGGTGCCTACCTTTGATGCCAACAAGTACCCCGAGATCCGCTCCCAGCTGGAAGAGGGGATCTGGGACAATCCGACCAAAAAATAACAAGCGGTGAGTCAAACCTCTTGATTAAAACCTGAAGGGGGAGCCGGTGGCTCCCCCTTCTTTTATGAGCCGCTCTTCTGCAGCTGATCCCAGCGCTGGGCGAGCTGTCTGACACGCCGTTGCAACTGGCGCCAGCAGCGCCCTTGTTGCCGGTCGTTGAGGGGGGCATAACGCCAGCGGCGATAGAGCCACGCACTCTTTAGCAGGGGATGGGCAAGGTCGGGGCGCAGCCGCGCCAGCCGCTCGCACCATGCTCCCATGCTCTCGGCAGGCTCTGGGGAATAGCCGCTGCGTTTGCCCCGTTTGAGCAGGGGTTGCCAGATGCGCCGCTCTGGCGGCAGACGGGCGGGCAACAGCAGGGGCAGGCTCACCAGCAGGGCGACCAGCATCAGGCTGGCGAGGATCAACCAGGGAGTGTGTCCCGCCAGTGCAGGCCAGCGCAGGCCAATTTGCTGCCAGAGCTGGCCCGCATCGTAACCAATCACCCAGCGACTCCACTGGTAGTCGATATTGTTGCCCCACCAGCGCAGCTGATTGAGCAGGGCCCAGTTGCGATAACGCTGCAGAGCGAGGGGGTCGGCGGCGGTAAACTCGTCGCTCAGGGCCTCCCTCACGCCGCCTTCAATGCGCTCCGGTGCCACTGCCGCCGTGGGGTCAACTCGCCGCCATAAGCCCCCTTCATCGAGATACTCCACCCAGGCGTGAGCATCGAACTGGTGTACCGCCAGATAGTTGCCTCTGGGATTCCACTCGCCGCCGAGATAACCGGTGACCAGCCGTGCCGGAATACCGGCGGCGCGCAGCACGAAGGCAGTCGCCATGGCGTAGTGGCCGCAAAAGCCGCGCCTGGTATCGAACAGGAACTCATCCACCCCGTCACTGCCAAGCCGTGGCGGTGTCAGGGTGTAGTAATAGGATTGGCTGCGAAACTGTTCGAGCAGGGCGGCTACCAGCGCGCTGCGATCCGGATAGCGTGCCGCAAGCTCTTGGCCATGGGCGCGCGCTCTTGGGTTGCCCCCGCCAGGCAGTTGCAGGTTGCGCTGAGCGGCTTGGTGGTCGTCCTCGATCTGTGCTTCGCCGCGGCCAATGCGATAACGGATTGCCACCTCGCCGCTCCCCTGCCGATAGAGGGTGTGAATGGGGGTGAGCAGCACTGGTCCAGTCAGAATAGTCGGTTCACTTTGGGCAAAGGCCCAGCGGTGGCGCTGGGGCTCGGCGATCACCTCGTAGCTCCCGGCGGGTAATGGACTATCTGCCAGCTGATTGCTTGCCCGTGAAGATGATGCCAGAAGGGTCAGCCCGGTCTGCACCGGCACTGTCTGCTGCCATGCTTTGACCTCGGGGCTCAGCAACCAGCGCTGACCATCGAAAACTTCTTGGCGCATCACCGGAAAATAGCGCTCGCGGACAGGGGGCGGGCCATCGGCAAAGCTTACCCGAAACGCCAGTTCCGAGGAGTTGACCAGTTCGCTGATATCGCCGGGGGCCAGCTCTTCCGAGAGGCCGGACAGGGCACGGCTGGTGGTGGGCATCTGCCAGAGGGGCGGCAGCCTTGGCAGTAGTATAAACAGGGTGATAAGCAAGGGCAGCGCCAGCAGCAGGGCGCTCCCCGCACTGCGCCAAGGCCGTTTCTGCTCGGGGACGACGGCGGTCACCAGCGCGGTCACTGCCAGCCAGAGTGCCACTGCCATCCCGGCTGTCCAGCCGATGCTTTGGCGTTGTACCAGCGCCAGCGCGATGAGGAAGAAGGCGAGCAGCAGCACCTGCTCGATATCCCGCTCGCGCCGTACCTCGATCATCTTGAGGCTATAGCCGAGCCAGAGCAGATTGATCAGGGCGGGCAGGGTGCCCAATGTGCGCCACTGCAACCCCAGCAACACCACGGTTGTGATGGCCAGCAGCGCCAACCAGCGGGCAGGCAGGGGCGGCAAGCCGCGCCACAGCATCATGGCCCGGACGCCGAGAGTGATGGCGCCCACTGCCACTACCCAGAGTTGCAACTGGGGCCAGAGCGCCGCGACCAGCAGCAGCTGTTGCAGGGCGATGAGTGGCAGCAGGCGGCGGTTATCGAGCAGCATCTGGCGTGATCTTCGGTGGTGTTGCATCGAATTGGGCCAGTGCCAGCAGGTAGCGCTGCACAAAGGCGGCGCTGCTATCGGGCCCCAGCGTCTGGTTTGCCAGTGTCAGGGTAAAGGGGATGCCCCGCTTGCCGTAATCGGCGCACCACCAGGCCAGCACCGCCAGCCGCTGCTCCAGATCCCCGCCCGCGACCCGCTGCAAGGTGAGGTGAGTCTCATCCTGCTGCGGTTCATGGAACTGCTTGGTCAGCAGGCCGCGCCCTTGGGCAAGTTGCTTCCAAGCGACCCGGCTCAGTGGTTCACCGGCCTGATGTGTCCGCAGAGAGTCAAAGTCACCGAGAGTGGCCGGAGCGGGCTGGCCCTGATGCCCCTTGCTTTCGGTCGCATGTTCCCCTCTTAGCGCCCCGAACGCCGGTTTGGGGGCGAGCCAGCCCTCCAACTGCAAGTCCAGCAGGGACCAGCAGCGAAACAGACCGAGGGGGTAGCGGCTCTCGACCCGCAATCGGCCAAGGGGCAGTGGCCCACGGCGCGAGCCCGATACTGGCAGGATAACTGTGCTGGGCACAGCGTCAGCCTGTGCCAGCCAGAGGGTGCCTTCGTTGAGGCTAAACCGGAGCGCCTGCACCGGGCGAGGGCTTTGCACCAAGATACGGATAGGTAGCTGGCTACCCGCTTCCCCCAGCACCAGCGGGCCCCCTAGCAGTTCCAGCCCCAACAGGTTGCGGTGGGTAAGCCACATTGCGGCCATAAACAGGCTGCCGAGGCAGTAGGCCAGCAGCAGCACCAGATTGTTCTGGTAGTTGGTGCCTAGCAGATAGATGGCGAGCAGCACCAGCAGATAGAGCAGCCCCATGCGGGTGGGGAGGATAAAGAGGCTGCGGGTACCCAGCGTGATCTGGCGGGCCGGGGGAATGCGGCGGTCGAGCCAGCGTCGCTGCCAGCGGGCTCGCCACTGCTGCCAACGGTTTAGCAATTTGCTCATCAGGGATTGTCCGGATCGACCCTGTCCAGTAACCGCTGGCTCAGGGGACAGGCTTCGCCGTGCTGCACGCCAAAGCTGCCCCGCAGCCGATGCTCGGCCACATAGGGGAAGACTGCCTGCACATCCTCCACCGTGACAAAGCGCCGTCCCGCAACCAGCGCCCAGGCCCGGCTCACCGCCAGCAAGGTCTGGGCTGCACGGGGGGAGAGGGGCTGTGGCAGATCCCCATCAAAGCGGCTCTGGTGCACCAGCGCCAGCAGGTAGTCGAGGGTGGCATCGGAAACATGGATGGCATCACCTTCCGCTTGCAGGGCAGCCAGCTCGGCGGCATTCAGCATGGCGGGCAATGGGCCAGTCGGTTGGTGGCCCCGCAGTAGCTGGCGCTCCGCCTCTCGCGGCGGAAAACCCAGCGAGAGTCGCACGGCGAAGCGGTCGAGTTGGGACTCCGGCAGCGGATAGGTGCCCGCCTGATCCGCCGGATTCTGGGTGGCGATGACGAAAAACGGATCGGGGAGTGGGTGCGTATTCCCCTCAATGCTCACCTTGCCCTCTGCCATCGCCTCCAGCAGGGCGCTTTGTACTTTGGGGCTGGCGCGGTTGATCTCGTCCGCCAGCAGTACCTGGGTGAAGATGGGGCCGGGGTGAAAGCGAAATGTTTGTTGCTGGGGGGCAAAAATCTGAAGCCCAAGCAGATCGGCGGGGAGCAGATCGGCGGTGAACTGCATCCGCCGGCATGCAAGCCCCAGCACCTGCGCCAGCGCGTGGGCCAGGGTAGTCTTGCCCATGCCGGGCAGATCCTCGATTAGCAGATGACCGCGCGCCAGCAGGGTCACAAGCGCGATTTTCAGTTGCAGCGGCTTGCCCAGAATGACTTGCTCCAGTGCCGCCAGCAGCCCGGCAATCTGATCTTCTCTATTCATTCCCTTCATACACATTCCCTGTGTTGCGTCGCCCCTACAGCTTAATACGCCCGCAAGGGCGAAGGCGGATAACTAACGGGTGGTAAAAACGCAGCGCAGGGATGGTTATGAACGGGAGGCGACATGGTTCATTGCTGTGGTCTGGTCAATTAAATATGGCTGCTCAGGCACGTAGCCCAATACAATATTTCCTGATTGGAATGTACCGATCGCCATCTCTTCACTAGGTGGGGTGGTAGCCCCCCCCTATAGTGCTCCGCATAGTCACTTGCTTGCCTGCTGTTTGCCGCGCTTTTGGCAGAACAGGAGCCAGATTTCTGTTACGGAGCCTCAATGAGAACTTTTCTGCTGTGCGCCTTTCTGATGATCATCCTCTATCCGGTTGGCATCGATCTCTATCTGGTCGCCGTCCCCCGGATTGCCGAGAGCCTGCAGGCGAACGAGGCGCAGATCCACACCGCCTTCTCCATCTACCTCTTTGGCATGGCTGCGACAGTCCTGCTGGGAGGGATGATTGCCGATCGTTATGGGCGTCGTCCCGTGGTGCTGGGCGGTGCCATCATCTTTCTAGCCGCCTCGCTGGTGGCGGCCCATTCAGCCGATGTCACCCAGTTTTATCTGGGGCGATTCTGGCAGGGGGTCGGGGCGGGGGCGCTCTATATCATGACTTTTACCGTGTTGCGGGATGTGCTGAGCGAAGAGCGGCTGGCGATGGCCCTCTCCATGATCAACGGGGTTATCTGCGTCATTCCGGTACTGGCGCCAGTGTTGGGCTACCTTATCCTCTCCCGTTTTCAATGGCAGGGGATCTTCGTCACGATGGCTCTGGTGGCGGCATTGACCGGTCTGATCAACTTCCTGCTGCTCAAGGAGACCCGGCCGGCAAACAGGCAGGAGAGTGCTGGAGGTTTGCCATTTACCTTGTTGCGCTCCCCGCGCTTTATGCTGATCTCGTTGCTGACCAGCACCAGCGTGACCGCCATTCTGGTCTATGTCAGCGTCTCGCCGCTGATCCTGATGAAGGAGTTTGGCTTCACCACCGAGCAGTACTCCATCGTGATGATGGTGATGGCCGGAGTGAGCATGTCCACCTCCTTCCTGACGCCCCTGCTGTTGCGCTGGCTGGGCAAACAGAAAGTGCTGGCGGTGTCTCATCTCTGCTATCTGCTGGCAGCGTGCTCACTGCTCGGCAGCTGGCAGGCGGGGGGCGATATCCATCTGTTGCTGCCGGGGTTTGCGCTGGTCTGTGTCGGCTTCTCCTGTGGCTTCGGGGTGGCGATGGGGGAGGCGCTCGACGGTTGCCAGCACAATGTGGCGTTTGCCAGCGCCGTGCTCTGCATCATGCAGATCAGCCTCTCCGGCCTCTATATCTGGTTGCTTGGCCGGCTCGGCTTTACTCCGTCCGAGATGCTGATCTATGCCCTGATGCTGGCTCTGCTCAGTTACCTGGCTGTCAAAGGGCTGTTACCATGGCTCGCGCTTCGTGAAGCGCGGTCGCAGTGCTGATGGAAGATGAGAGGGGATATGCGCAATCTGGGTGAACTCGATTTGAACCTGCTGGTGGTGTTCAAGTACCTGATGCAGGAGCGCAGTGTGGCAGGGGCGGCCAAAAAGCTCTGTGTCACTCCGTCGGCGGTGAGCAAGTCTCTGGCCAAATTGCGGGAGTGGTTTGACGATCCCCTGTTTGTGCGGGTGCGGCAGGGGTTGCAGCCGACCAACCTCTCCCTGACCCTGGAGGAAGAGCTGAAGGTCTGGTTCCAGCTCACCGACAGCATCACCTCGCTCAATAGCGACGCGATCCCCGACGGTGCCCGTTTCACGCTGGTGATGGAGTCCCCCTTCTACATCAGCTTCCTGAGCGATCTGCCCATGACCATCTACCAGAAGTACCCCAACTCGGTGGTCAGGATGCTGGGGTGGGATCACCACTCCCTCAACGACATCGTCAATGGCGATGCAGATCTCGGCTTCTGCGCCCGCGAGACCCATGGCCGCTCTCAGGCCAAGGTCAACCGCTTGCCTTATTACATCGATCACGAGGTGCTGTTCACTGATCGTCCGGTGGTTTTTCTGCGCAAGGATCACCCCCTGCTAGAGCAGAAGTGGTCGCTGGAGAACTTTCTGGCCTGTCCCCAGATCAGCATGGTGTGGGAAGCGAACGATACCTGGGCCCTCGACAGTCTGCTGGAGGATGAGGGGCTGAAGCGGGAGGTGCCCATCATGGTCGCCAGTTTCGAGCAGGCGCTGCATATTGCCTCCCAGTCGAGCCACGAGCTGATCGCGGTGGCCCCCTCCTACTGTGGTGGTTATGCCAGTCGGCATCACGGCAATCTGATCGCCATGCCGCTGCCGCTCCCCGAGAAGCTCTACGCCCAGCTGGAGATCGCCTTCATCTTGCTGTGGCACAAGCGGCACAATCAGGATGCCAAGGTGATGTGGCTGCGCAACGAGATCCGGCGACTCTACAACGATGAATCGCCACGCTAATGTGGCCGTGACTGTGCCCATGATCAGCCGGAGCCATCAGCTTCTGCTTTTTGTTGTTGGATCGCCCGGATGAGTGGGCTTTAGCACGACTTAAGTGCCGAGTTCGGGTTCAACTGTGTGCCATTCAACTCTCTTTATGCACAGATTGGCCTTGGTTGCACGTCTCGAGTGAAGCTCTTTTCACGAAAAAAATTCATGTGGTTTCATTAGAAAACTTCACTGATGGTCACTTTTAAAGTGTGATCGACCATTAAGTTCCTGTATTTGCAGTGATATAGCATGACACCCCTTGGAATGGCGGGGTTAGATAGCGCCTGTGTAGTGTGATAGCCAGTAGATCGCGGCGTGAGCCAGCCCCACAGGTCGTCTGTAGCCGTGCCATGCCCCGGCTATCTGGCCACCAGCCATGAGTGACGGAGCAGAGGGGAATAAGCATCAAGGTTGATAGACCGGCTTGAGTAAAGGGATGCAGCAAAGGTCGAACCCGGAGCCGGCAACTGTACTGGGAGACGCCACTCACCATCCCCCGATAACCCGTAATTGAAACCGGCTAGATGAAAGACACCTTTCATCGAACGGGGCGCGTGCACCCGAAAATAGCCAGATTGGCAGGCTGACTGCGCTCCCCGTTATGGCAATGGCGGGGCAAAAAATAGTGCGGCAGCCACCACCAGATTAATAAAAATAAAACTCAGCAAAGGCAGGTTGATATGCGTCCAGCAACAGCACCGACCGGGTTGTTACAACAGCCCAAACCCTTCTTCATGATATTTTTCGTCGAACTCTGGGAGCGCTTCGGTTATTACGGCGTGCAGGGGATCCTGGCGGTTTTCTTTGTACAGCAACTGGGATTTTCCCAAGAGCAATCCTTTATTACCTTCGGTGCCTTCTCGGCGCTGGTATATGGCCTGATCTCGGTCGGTGGCTATGTCGGCGACCATATTCTCGGTACCAAGCGCACCATGGTGCTGGGGGCCGTGGTTCTGGTTATCGGCTATTTCATGACCGGCCTCTCTATCTATAATCCCGACCTGATTTTCTATGCGCTGGGCACCATTGCAGTTGGTAACTGCCTGTTCAAGGCCAATCCGGCCAGCCTGCTGTCAAAATGCTACCAGCCAAAAGATCCGCGGCTGGATGGGGCTTTTACCCTGTTCTATATGTCGATCAATATCGGCTCGCTTATCTCCCTGTCGCTGGCTCCGGTCATCGCCGATCACTACGGCTATACCGTCACCTACAACCTCTGCGGTGTCGGGCTGGTGATTGCGCTGCTCACCTTCTTTGCCTGCCGCAATATGGTGAAAGACATTGGCTCCGAGCCGGATCATCTGCCCCTCAACTACGGCAAGTTGCTGATGGTATTGGCTGGCTCGGTGGTCATGGTCTTCTTTTGTGCCTGGTTGATGCACCACGTGGTGATCGCCAACATGGTGCTGATGACGGTGACTATCGCCGTGGTGATTTTCTTTTTCCGCGAGGCGTTCAAGCTCGACACCGTGGGTCGCAACAAGATGTATGTGGCCTTCGTGCTGATGCTGGAGGCGGTGCTCTTCTATGTGCTTTACGCCCAGATGCCGACGTCTCTGAACTTCTTTGCCATCAACAACATGCACCACGAAATGCTGGGCATGAGCGTCAACCCAATCAGCTTCCAGGCGCTCAACCCCTTCTGGGTGGTGGTGGGTAGCCCGGTACTCGCGATGATCTATACCCGGATGGGCAGCAAGGGGCGGGATCTCACCATGCCGCTCAAGTTCACCCTCGGGATGTTCTTCTGCTCGCTGGGCTTTCTGACGGCGGCGGCATCCGGCTGGTGGTTTGCCGATGAGCAGGGGCTGACCTCCCCCTGGTTTATGGTGCTTATCTACCTGTTCCAGAGTCTGGGAGAGCTGATGATCAGTGCGCTGGGACTGGCGATGGTGGCTGCGCTGGTGCCGCAACGGCTGATGGGCTTCATTCTCGGAATGTGGTTCCTGACTCAGGCGATGGCGTCCCTGCTGGGGGGCTATGTGGCGACTTTTACCGCCGTGCCGCAAGGGATGACGGATCCGCTGCAAACCTTGCCCATTTACACCGGCGTGTTTGGCAAGATCGGAATGGCGACCCTGCTGATTGCGGTGGTGATGGGGCTGATGGTGCCCTGGCTCAACCGGATGATGAATGCGACGCCGACAGAGGCCGAGGGGCTGGTCGCGGGTCAATCACAGGCGTAATGAGGGGAGGATAGTGCGAGACAAGGCAAGGGCTGCGACCCTTGCCTTGCTGTTGATGGCTTAGTTGTACTGCTCTTCCATCCAGGCTTCGACGATCAGCTGCGCCGATACTCCGTCCACACTGCCTTTTTCCAGCGCGCGATAGCCGCCTCGCTCAAACAGACGGGCGCGGGCATCTGTGGTGGTGAGTCGCTCATCCTTGAACTCCACCGGCTTGCCGAAACGGCCATGCAGCCGGTTGCCGAATTTGCGGGCCCGTACCGTGATCTCCTGATCGGTACCATCCATGTTCAGCGGCAGGCCGACCACCAGCAGGTCCGGTTGCCACTCCTTGAGCAGCTTCTCAATCTCGTCCCAGTTGGGGATGCCGTCGTTGGCCTTGAGGGCGCGCAGAGGCTGGGCTGTGCCTGTCAGCTCCTGACCGATGGCGACGCCAATGCTCTTGGTGCCATAGTCAAAGCCCATGATGCTGCGTGATGACATAACTGATAAATCCTCGAAATAGAGAGCGGTGCGGGCCAGCCGATCAGCTGTGGCCAATATCGCTGGAGAGGTGAACCGGGTTCACCCCTATGCTGGCGGCGGCTTGCTGCCAACGTTTGTGAATGGGGGTCTTGAACACCAGGGCCGGATTGGGGGGGATCACCAGCCAGGCGCCATCCACCAGCTCCTGCTCCAGCTGCCCGGCGCTCCAGCCGGCATAGCCAAGGGCCACCAGCCAATGGGCAGGGGCCTCGCTTGTACCCAGAGTTTCCAGAATATCCTTGGAGGTGGTCACCATCATCTCATCCCCCACCTGTAGGGTGGAGTTGAAACCGGGTCGGAAGCTGTGCAGCACGAAGCCGCGATCGGCGTGAACCGGCCCCCCTTGCAGCACCGGCTGCTTGAGTTCCGGGTTGTTGGGCGGATTGAGCTGGAGCTGGGTCAGCATGGTTTCCAGCGACATCTCCACCGGAATGTTGACGACCAGTCCCATGGCGCCCTCTTCGTTGTGCTCGCACAGATAGACCAGCGAACGCTCGAAGTAAGGATCCGTCAGGCTTGGCATGGCAAGCAGGAAGTGATTTTGCAGTGTTTGCATAGAGGCCAAATAGTGCAAAGGTATTTGAGGTCAATTATGGCAGTTGATCCCCATGGGAAAAACCGCTTTTTGGGCTGGGCGAGATCCCGCCCCTGTCCGGATTGTCTTGAAACAGAGAGGGTGGCGCCGGGCCACCCTCTCTTTTTTCGGGCTTGTCGGGGGCGGTTACCCCACAACAGGCCGGTTAGCCTTCCTGGTGATTATTTGCCCAGCCGATGCTCGATGGCATCCATCAGCATACCGGTGATGTGCACGTCGAAGGCCGCTTCAATCTCGCGAATGCAGGTCGGGCTGGTGACGTTAATCTCGGTCAGGCGGTCGCCGATGATATCGAGGCCAACGAAGATAAGCCCCTTCTCTTTCAACGTCGGGCCCACTGCGCGGGCGATGGCCCAGTCGGCTTCGCTCAGGGGACGTGCTTCACCACGGCCACCGGCCGCCAGATTGCCACGGGTTTCCCCCTGCGCCGGAATGCGCGCCAGACAGTAGGGAACCGGCTCACCGTTCACTACCAGTACCCGCTTGTCGCCATCCTTGATGGCGGGCAGATAGGTCTGCGCCATGCAGTACTGGCTGCCGTGGGCGGTCAGGGTTTCGATAATCACACCGACGTTGGCGTCATCCTCCTTCATGCGGAAGATGGAGGCGCCGCCCATGCCGTCCAGCGGCTTGAGGATCACGTCTTTGTGCTGGGCGTGGAAAGCGCGCAGCTTGTCGGCGCGGCGGGTCACCAGCGTGGTCGGGGTGTGCTCGGCAAACCAGGCGGTGTAGAGCTTCTCGTTGGCGTCACGCAGGCTCTGCGGCTTGTTGACGATAAGGCAACCCTCATCCTCGGCCCGCTCCAGCATGTAGGTGGCGTAGATAAATTCGGTGTCGAACGGCGGATCCTTGCGCATCAGGATCACATCGAGGTTGGAGAGGGGCTGATCCACCACCTCGCCCAGGGTGTACCAGTCGGCATAGTCATATTTGACGGTGAGCGGGCGCATGGTGCCAAAGGCTCGACCGGCTTCCATGTAGAGATCCTTCATCTCCAGATAGAAGAGCTCATAGCCGCGCTTTTGCGCCTCTTCGAGCATGGCAAAGCTGGAATCTTTCTTGATGTTGATGGCCGAGATGGGGTCCATCACGATGCCGAGTTTAATGGTCATCCGAATATCCTTCTTGTGGCTCGATTGCGAGTGAGATTCTTAAAACCTGCTTCAGGCCAGATCGCCAAAACGGCACTGCAGCGCAGTTATCGCCGTCAGTGCGGCGGTTTCGGTGCGCAGCACCCGCGGCCCCAGCAGCATCTCTTTGAAATCTTCCTGCACGGTACGGGCGATCTCGTCGCTCGACAAGCCCCCTTCCGGGCCAATCAGCAGGCGCACGCCATGCTCGGGAACGGGCAGGGTGTTGATGCTGTACTCGGCGCGCGGGTGCAGGTTGAGCTTGAGCTCTTTGGTCTCTTCCGCCAGCCAGGCGTCCAGCTCCATTGGCATACGCACTTCGGGCACCACGTTGCGGCCGCACTGTTCGCAGGCGCTGATCACCACCTTCTGCCACTGCTCGCGCTTCTTCTCCAGTCGATCGGCTGGCAGCTTGACGCCGCAGCGCTCGGAGAAGAGCGGGGTGATACAGGTGACGCCCAGCTCCACCGATTTCTGGATGGTGAAGTCCATCTTGTCGCCACGGCTGATCACCTGACCGAGGTGGATGGCCAGCGGTGACTCCACCGATTGGGCGTCACAACTGTCGATGGTCACGTCCACCGACTTCTTGCCGACGTTGGCGATGGTGGCGGGATATTGATTGCCATCGCCATTGAACAGCTCGAGCTGCTGGCCCGGCTGCATGCGCAGTACCCGGCCGATATGGTTGGCGCCGTCTTCCGACAGGGTGATGGTCTGGCCAACTTGCAGGGTGGCCGGTTCATAGATACGTGGAATGCGCATGGCTCAGTGTCAGTCTCGGGTTCAAGAAAAGGGATTTTAAATCCCTTGTGTCCATAGATGGGGTTATTGGCACTGCTTTTCAATAAAGGGATTGGTATTGCCCTGCAGCTTGCCGATGCGGCGGTTGCGCTCGCACTCCCAGCCCTCTGCCGGGTACTGCCTGTCCCAAGCTTCAAACAGTTTACGCTGTTGCGCTGCCAGACGCAGCCCATACTGCTGGCTCATGTAGAGGTAGGCGCGGGCAATCTGGCCCCGTACCGGCCCCTTGGGCGGCTGCACCCGACGATCCTTGAAATCCACCAGCATCTGACACTGGCCGTACTGATCCGGCTTGCCGTTCCAGTCGGAGAAGCGGTAGTTGGCCCGATCGCCGTTCACTTCGCCAATGGCGGGGAAGAGGTTGTGCATGTCCCCCTCCATCTTGTTGAACTCCGGGCTCACCTTCTCGCAGTTCTTGCGACCGCCATCCTGCCAGCACTGCAGCTGGTGGCCGAACTCCCAGGCCGGGACCACGTGTTCCCACTCGATGCGGGCGGCGCGTTTGGCCTGCTTGCGCGGCTCATAGCCGCAACTGGCGAGATCCGGGCTCATTTTCTTGCCCTGATAGTCGATGTCACAGCCGCAGTAGAAGGTGGTGACCGCAGGTTGGCTGCGATAGAGCTTCACCAGATCTTGCTTGGCTTCGCGAAAGGTCTGGGCGTGCAGGGGGGAGCTGAGCAGCGGTAAACCGGCCAGCAGGGTCAGGGCGAGGGAGGAGATGAAACGCATGGGATTCCTTGCAAACGGGGTGATTGACGAACGATGGCGGGCACCCTACCACAGGGGCGCGACACAAGCTGGCTTACTGCTCTGGCTCCGGCCGTTCCCGCTCCAGCGGCTGCTTGCAGCGGCGGCAGTGATAGCGGGCCTCGCCGCGCACCACCTTGTTGTGGCGGCGAATAGAGAGCTGATGCTGCTGGCAGAGGCAGCGATAGGGCACGGTGCGCTGGGCCAATACCGCCAGATCGAAGCTGTGGGTAGTTCTGGGCTCAAGGCCGAACACCTCCCGCATCACCGATTGCCACTGACGGCCGTGGGGCAAGACCCGGCTTTTGCCGCGACCTTCACCCCACAGGGCATAGACCAGCAGATGGGCCACCTCGTGGGGCACGACCTCATCCAGAAACGCCTGCTGGTTGGCCTGATAGAGGGCGGGATTGAAGCGTAGCTCCCAAGTTTGCAGCCGCGCAGATCCCGCCGCCCGGCCCCGCATATTGCAGTAGATCCGCGGGCGGGGGAAGGTGCGGCCAAGGCGCGCCTCGGCCTGCACAAAGCAGGCTTCTACGCGTTGTTGCAGCAGGGCGACAAGCTGGGCAGGGGTGGCAGACATCAACATCTCGTCAAATGGCGGATAAGCAAAAGGGGAGCCAGGCTCCCCTTTTATCACAACAGCGAGCCTTACAGGCCAGCGGCGGAACGCAGCAGTTCGGCCTTGTCAGTCTGCTCCCACGGGAACTCGTCGCGACCGAAGTGACCGTAGGCAGCGGTGGCCTGATAGATTGGGCGCTTCAGATCCAGCATTTCGATCAGACCATACGGGCGCAGTTCGAAGTGCTCGCGTACCAGCTTGACCAGCAGATCCTCGGCAACCTTGGCAGTACCGAAGGTCTCGACGCTGATGGAGGTCGGCTCGGCCACACCGATGGCGTAGGAGATCTGGATTTCACAGCGATCGGCCAGACCGGCGGCCACGATGTTTTTGGCAACGTAGCGGGCGGCGTAGGCAGCGGAGCGGTCAACCTTGGACGGATCCTTACCGGAGAAGGCGCCACCACCGTGACGAGCCATGCCGCCGTAGGTGTCGACGATGATCTTGCGACCGGTAAGACCGCAGTCACCCATCGGGCCGCCGATAACGAAACGGCCGGTCGGGTTGATGAAGTATTTGGTGTCCTTGTTGACCCACTCGGCCGGCAGCACCGGCTTGATGATCTCTTCGCGTACCGCTTCAACCAGATCCTTGTGGCTGATGGATTCAGCGTGCTGGGTAGACAGTACAACGGCATCGACACCGATGATCTTGCCTGCGTCGTCGTAGGCAAAGGTCAGCTGGCTCTTGGCATCCGGACGCAGCCACGGCAGGGTGCCGTTCTTGCGCACTTCAGCCTGACGCTTCACCAGCAGGTGAGAGTAGGTGATGGGGGCCGGCATCAGCACGTCGGTTTCGTTGGTGGCGTAGCCGAACATCAGGCCCTGGTCGCCAGCGCCCTGCTCCAGCGGATCGCTGCGGTCAACACCTTGGTTGATGTCCGGGGACTGCTTGCCGATGGCGTTCAGCACGGCGCAGGAGTCAGCGTCGAAGCCCATGTCGGAGTGGGTGTAGCCGATTTCACGCACGGTATCACGCACGATCTCTTCGATATCAACCCAGGCAGAGGTGGTTACTTCGCCGGCCACCATGACCATACCGGTCTTGACCAGGGTCTCGCAGGCGACACGGGCCTTGGTATCTTGCTTGAGGATGGCGTCCAGTACCGCATCGGAGATCTGGTCCGCAATCTTGTCTGGATGGCCTTCGGAGACCGACTCGGAAGTAAACAGCTTTGCCATGATATGAATCTCAGCTTGTCTGGGTTATCGCCACAGCAATAACCGGGTGAATGGGATGGTGTAGAGGTATCTACATCTGGACGTCTATATTAATTAGCGCCCCCCGCGATTGCCAGCACTATTTTGTCGCGCAGTGTCCAATGGGTCACAAGCGGTGCTCTCCTATCCCGAAAGGGATGGAAATCAAACGTTTTTCTCTGGTTGCTTTGGCCAATAGAGGGCAAGAAAAGCGATTGTCCTCCCAAAGCCACTTTATTCATCCAGATAATATTTGCACGCCGCGCGCCCTGCTGGGACAATAACGCGCCTTAATCTTGGCCATCAAATGAAGCAATCGCAGGAGATTCAGATGCCTTCTCGTAAAGAGCTTGCCAATGCCATTCGTGCATTGAGTATGGATGCCGTTCAAAAAGCCAACTCCGGTCACCCGGGCGCCCCCATGGGAATGGCGGATATCGCCGAAGTGCTGTGGCGTAGCCACCTCAGACATAACCCGAACAACCCCAAGTGGGCCGACCGCGACCGTTTCATTCTCTCCAACGGCCACGGCTCCATGCTGCTGTACTCCCTGCTGCACCTCTCCGGTTATGACCTCTCCATCGACGATCTGAAAAACTTCCGCCAACTGCACTCTCGCACCCCGGGTCACCCGGAGTACGGCTATGCACCGGGCGTGGAAACCACCACTGGCCCGCTGGGTCAGGGCATCACCAACGCCGTTGGTATGGCGATCGCCGAGAAAGCCATGGCTGAGCAGTTCAACCAGCCGGGCCACGACATCGTTGACCACTACACCTACGCCTTTATGGGCGACGGCTGCCTGATGGAAGGTATCTCCCACGAAGCGTGCTCCCTGGCAGGTACCCTGCAACTGGGCAAACTGATCGCGTTCTGGGATGACAACGGTATCTCCATCGACGGTCACGTAGAAGGCTGGTTCACCGACGACACCGTCAAGCGTTTCGAAGCTTACGGCTGGCACGTTATCCCGGCTGTTGACGGTCACAGCCCGGAAGCGATCAACGCCGCCATCGAAGCCGCCAAGGCCGAGACCGGCAAGCCGACCCTGATCTGCTGCCGCACCATCATCGGTTACGGCTCCCCGAACAAATCCGGTTCTCACGACTGCCACGGCTCACCGCTGGGCAACGACGAGATCGCAGCTGCTCGTGCCTTCCTGAAGTGGGACCACGCGCCGTTCGTTATCCCGGCCGATATCGCTGCCGAGTGGAACGCTCAGGAGAAGGGCGCTGCACTGGAAGCCGACTGGGCTGCCAAGTTCGCCGCCTATGAAGCCGCTCACCCGACGCTGGCTGCCGAATTCAAGCGCCGCACCGCTGGCGAACTGCCGGCCAACTGGGCTGCCGAATCCGCCAAGATCATCGAAACCCTGCAAGCCAACCCGGCCAAGATTGCGACCCGTAAAGCGTCCCAGAACTCTCTGGAAGCCTTCGGCAAGCTGCTGCCGGAGTTCATGGGCGGCTCTGCTGACCTGGCTCCGTCCAACCTGACCATGTGGTCCGGCTCCAAGTCCCTGACCAACGACGATGCCTCCGGCAACTACATCCACTACGGTGTACGCGAGTTCGGCATGTCCGCCATCATGAACGGTATCGCCCTGCACGGTGGTTTCATCCCCTACGGCGCTACCTTCCTGATGTTCATGGAGTACGCTCGCAACGCCCTGCGCATGGCCGCCCTGATGAAGCAGCGCGCTATCTTCGTTTACACCCACGACTCCATCGGTCTGGGTGAAGATGGCCCGACTCACCAGCCGGTTGAGCAGATCGCCTCCCTGCGTCTGACTCCGAACATGAGCACCTGGCGTCCGTGTGACCAAGTTGAATCTGCCATCGCCTGGAAACACGCCATCGAGCGTACCGACGGCCCGACCTCTCTGATCTTCTCTCGTCAGAACCTGGCTCAGATGGACCGTACTGCCCAGCAGCTGGCTGATACCGCCAAGGGTGGTTACGTGCTGAAGGATTGCGCCGGTACGCCGGAGCTGATCCTGATCGCCACCGGTTCCGAAGTGGAACTGGCCGTTGCCGCCTATGAGCAGCTGACTGCCAAGGGCCGTGCCGTGCGTGTGGTCTCTCTGCCGTCTACCGACGTGTTCGACGCCCAGTCTGCCGAGTACAAAGAGTCCGTCCTGCCGGCCTCCGTCACCAAGCGTGTGGCCATCGAAGCCGGCATCGCTGACTACTGGTACAAGTACGTCGGTTTCGGCGGCAAGATCATCGGTATGACCACCTTCGGTGAGTCTGCACCGGCCGAGCTGCTGTTCAAGGAATTCGGCTTTACCGTGGAAAACGTGGTTGCGACCGCAGAGTCCCTGTAATAGCTAATTGCTGTGTATAGAACTGAAAAGCGCCTCCTTCGGGAGGCGCTTTTTTTATAAAATCGTTGCGATGCCTACAAATATGGAAACTGTTAAAAATAAATTAGTTACTTATATTGCATTGAGTGTCAATGAATGGTTGTTATGTGAAAAATACGATTGTGGTGACTTTCTATGATAGAAACAGTTGAATTTGGAAAGGTAGAGGAACTTTTTGAATTTATATCCCCTTGGGGAAATGAAACTGATATTAATGGCTATATTTTTCGAGGGCATGGGCAAGAACACTATAAACTAATTCCGACTGCATTGCGGCTAGAATATATTGATCAATTCTGGCATGTTTGCGGTTTGGGTAAGCCTATAGAGCCACAGCATCTATGGCAAAGGTGGCAAATTTCTGCTGAATATCATCTGTTGCGTTCATTTTATCGACTGGCAGACCAACGTGGTTTAGACGTTCCAGTATCATCAAGAGTTCGAGAAAATTTGTCTCAGGATTTTGATTTTATGGGGATGACAAATAATAATTATAGTGAAACATGGATTCCCAGTGATTTATTAGAAACTGCAGGGCTTGCTCAACATTATGGGATACCAACTCGTTTACTCGACTGGACATATGATATTTATGTTGCATTATATTTTGCATTTAGAGGAGCATTAAATAAAAATACAAAGTTATGCGTTTGGGCTTTAAATAAAGAGTACCTTTCTTTTTTAAAACCTACAGTTAATTCGATTAATGTCAATTTCGTAACCCCTCATTATGCCGCGAACCCCAATATCAGTGCACAAAAAGGATTATTTACACATTGGCCTATTATGGTTCAGCCTCATACTTCAGAGCTACAAGCTATGATGTTGGGTCAGGTCGCTGCGCTAACAGATAGAAGACCATTAGATGAACTAATAATTTCTCAAATTAAGCATGATACTAGAGTGCCTAATATTTTTAAGAGATTTATTTTACCGTGTAGCGAAGCAGCTAAAGGGAGTCGTATTTTAGATAAGTTGGGCTATGACTCCGCACGTATATTCCCTGGTTATGATGGGGTTGCTAAACAATTGTTGTCAATGCATCAATATAAATAGGATGTAATGATGGGTGACGATTGATAGTTAATCATGAAAACCTTACGACAGAATCATGTTGTTTTACGCATCGAAGGTTACGATATCAATTTGAGCTAGCTCGTAGTTCGTAGGTTAAATTAGCGAAGCGTAATCGAACGTTCACGTTCATTAAGACGATGCCATAAAAATAATGCTCCCTCCTGTTACCAAAAAAGAGACCGACATATAGCCGGTCTCTATTTATTGCAACCCTTACACCTGCGGCGGGGTGCTTTCCGCGTTGGACATCACCGCATCCACCTCGGCCTGCTTCACGATGGGCTTTATCAATCTGACGACAACGGCGCCATGGTTAATACCAGCTTGCCGATATGACGGCCTGAATCCAGCAAATGGTGAGCGGCAGCGGCCTCATCCAGCGGGAAGGTCTGGTAAACCTGCGGTTTGACCTCGCCGCGTTCGATAAATGGCCAGACATGAGTTTGCAGTTGGGCAATCAGTTCGGCTTTTTCCTGAGGAGTACGCGAGCGCAGGGTAGAGCCGATATGGGTCAGCCGCTTTTGCAGCATGGGAAACAGATCCAGATTGGGGGCGGCGCCCGCAATAATGCCGATCTGGACTATGCGGCCATTGATGGCGGCCGCCGCATAGTTGCGCGCGACATACTCCCCGCCAATGATATCGAGAATGATGTCGGCGCCATGCCCATCGGTGGCGGCATGCACGACCTCGACAAAATCTTCCTCCTTGTAGAGTACGGCCACATCCGCGCCCAGCTTGATGCTGGCGGTCTGCTGCTCGGGTGAGCCGACCGTGGTGATGATTTTGGCGGCGCCAAATGCCTTGGCCAGCATGGTGGCTGTCGTGCCGATACCGGAGGCACCGCCATGGATCAAGATAATGTCCCCTTTTTTAAACTGACCCCGTTCAAACATATTTGACCAGACCGTCATAAAGGTTTCCGGCAGCGCCGCGGCTTCGACAAAGCTCAATCCGGGCGGCAGGGGCAGGACATTGCTCTGGTGGGCGACGCTGTACTCGGCATAGCCGCCACCCGAAATCAGCGCGGCGACCTTGTCGCCAACCTTGAGATGGGTAACCTGCTCCCCCTTGGCGACCACGACCCCGGCAACCTCCAGCCCGGGAATATCCGATGCTCCTGCCGGAGGCGGGTAGAGCCCCTTGCGCTGCATCACATCCGGCCCATTGATGCCGGTCGCATAGTGCCGGATCAAAACCTCATCGGGCTTGGGCGCCGGTGTGGCGCGGGTGGTCAGTTGCAAGACATCGGGGCCACCGGGCTGGGTAATTTCTACCGCGCTCATGGTGGCGGGAATGGAATAGGCGTTATGCATCAGCGGCTCCTTGTAACGAGGTGATATGAGGTTCCCCGGATGGGATGAGCACCAAGATAGTGGAGATTGCTGATGAATAAACGCAGTATTATCCCTCACCTGTAATGCAAAAATGCATTTCAACCGGGAGTCGTGATGAACTGGGATGATGCGAAAATTTTTCTGGCGTTGCATCGGGAAGGGAGCCTGAGGGGCGCCGCCCGTGTGGTCGGGGTCGATCAGGCCACCATTGGCAGGCGGATTGCCGCACTGGAGCATCGTCTGGCGGCCACGCTGTTTCTCCGCACATCCAAAGGGTATGTGCTGACTCATGTCGGAGAGATAGTGCTGGCCAGCGCCCAGCAGATGGAGCTGGCAGCCATTGATTTTGTGCGGGCGGCGCAAGGGGTCGACAACCGCCTGGTTGGGGAGGTCAGTGTGGCGACCACAGACACCCTGGGGATGGATTTTCTGATACCGGCCCTGACCGAGCTGCATCAGCGTTATCCCGATATCAGGGTCATCCTCAATACCTCGACCCAGGTGGTCAATCTGTCCCTGCGGGAAGCGGATATCGCGATCCGGACGGTGAAGCCGGACAATCCCGACCTGATTATTCGCAAGCTGGCCTCCTGGCCGGTCGGGTTGTATGCCTCCGCCGACTATCTGGCTCGCCATGGCATTCCCGAAGCGGGCACCGGTTTTGCGGGCCATTCGCTGGTGGTGTATGAGCCCCACTGGCAGAGCGCTCGCTCGCCAATGATGCTCGAAGAGGCGGCCGAGGGGGCCACGGTCGCCGCGGGGGTCAATACCAGCCTGATGCTGCGTCAGGCCCTGCTGATGGGGCTGGGGCTTGGCGAGGTGGCGGTTCCGCTTGCCGAGCAAGCCGGGTTGGTGCGGGTCTGGCCCGAGCGGCAGTTACAGCAATCCTACGATGTGTGGCTGGTGACCCATCAGGATGTGCAGCATGCCGCGCGGGTCAGGGCGGTCATGGATGCCATCGTCAGGGCATTTGCCGCGATGGCCTAAGTCTGGCGGGGATTCTGTTCAGGTTTTGTCGCAGCGCGGTCACACCTCTTGCCATCGTCATGGCGGTTGAGGGAAAACCCTCATTTACTTGGTCTCTGCCAGTCAATACTGTGAGACCGAGTCCACCACTACTGGAGCCTGACCCATGACCGATATGCTTGTTGACGATAAACAACCGACCCCGGATCCGGCAGAGCAGAATGCTTTCTTTCCGTCGCCCTACTCCCTGAGCCAGTTCACCTCGCGCAAATCTGACCTTGCCGGGGCTGACTATCCCGCTCCCTATCGGGAGGGGCGCTGGAAGATCCTGCTGATCGGTGCCGATGAGCGTTATCTGCCCACCGACAACGGCACCCTGTTTTCCACCGGTAACCATCCGGTCGAAACCCTGCTGCCCATGTATCACCTCGACAAGGCGGGCTTTGCCTTTGACGTGGCCACCCTCTCCGGCAATCCGGTCAAGTTCGAGTGGTGGGCCATGCCCGGCGAAGACGAAGAGGTGCTGGGGCTCTATGGCAAATATCAGGCGCAGTTCCGCCAACCGGCCAAGCTGGCCGACCTGCTGAAACAGGCGCTGGCCGCCGACTCGGACTATATCGGCGTCTTTATTCCCGGCGGCCACGGCGCCCTGATGGGGCTGCCGGAGAGTGCCGAGGTGAAAGCGCTGCTGGAGTGGGCGATGGCCAACGATCGCTTCATCATCTCCCTCTGTCACGGGCCTGCTGCGCTGCTGGCGGTGGCCAATCCAGAGACCTTCGCGGGCTACAAGATCTGCGCTTTCCCCGATGAGCTGGATGCCCAGACCCCGGCAATTGGCTATATGCCTGGCCACCTTACCTGGAAGTTTGGCGAGAGGCTCAAAGAGATTGGCTTTGAGATCGTCAACAACGGCATCTCGGGAGAGGTGTGCCGGGATCGCAATCTGCTGACCGGTGACAGCCCGCTGGCGGGCAATAACCTCGGCAAGCTGGCTGCTACCACCTTGCTGGAGGCGGTTGCCAAGCGATGAGGTTGTCGTCATCGCCAGCGAATGCGCTGCAGGTCGCGGTGGCGCTGGAAGGGTGCCAGCGGCTGGAGGAGATCCAGCAGCTGGTGCGCGCTTTTGCCACCCCGCTGGGGTATCACCGCTTTGCGCTCTTCTCCATCAGTGCCAGCGAGGAGGGGGTGGTCGAGCATCTCTACTGGCTGGAGGGGAGTGGCTGGAGAGCGGCGAGGCGGTCGACCTGCATGCCTATATGCGCGAGTGCCCGATGGCGATGCATATCAGGGAGCGAGACCAGCCCTTCTTCTGGAGCAAAACGGTTGGTGCCGTTGGTGAGCAGTACCGTATCGTTCGCCAGCCTGAGGGGCCGGGCCGACATGGCTTGCAGGTACCCGTCTATGGGCCGTTGGGACTGGAAGGGGCGATGAGCTTTGGCGGCGATCAGATCGATGCCAGCTCCCACACTCGGGTTGGCCTTGCGCTGATCGCGGCGGCGGCTTTTCATGCAGCTCGTCGGCTGATGGAGATGCCGGTAGCGGGTCACGAGCGTGGCCTCACTGGGCGCGAGCGCGAAGTGCTGGAGTGGGTCTCCCGGGGTTGGCGCCATGCCGATATCGCCACCACCCTGAAACTCTCGGTGCGCACGGTCGAGAACCATCTGCGCAGTGCTCGCCGTCGACTCGGTGTAGCCACCACGGCAGAGGCGGTCAGAGTGGCGATCAGGAACCGCGATATTGAGGGCTGAGGGGCTACCCCTTTGTCTGGCATGTAAAAAGAGACCGGCATATAGCCGGTCTTTTTTTTATTTCCGCAACCTTTACGCCTGCGGCGGGGTGCTTTCCGCGTTGGACATCACCGCATCCATTTGCACCAGGGCGCCAGCGGGCAGCTCACTGACCCCGAATACGGTGCGGGCAGGCAGATAACCCGGGAAGTATTTGGTGTAGATGGCGTTGACCGCATCCAGATCCGCGATATTGGCGAGCTGGATATTCACCTTGACGATATCGTCCATCACATGGCCGATGCTCTCCACAATCGCCTTGATATTGCTCAGGCACTGGGCGGTCTGCTCCTTGATGCAGCCAGCCAGGATCTTGCTGGTTGCGGGGTCAATCGGCAGTTGGGCAGAGAGATGATTGTAGTGGGAGAAGGCGACGGTCTGGGTGTGCAAGGGGCTGCGCGGTGCCTTGTCGGTATTGCGGGCGCGGATCACCAGATTGTGACGGTCTTCCACCAGTTGCGGCGGGGTGCCGTCACCGTGGGAGATGACCGCATCCATCTGCACCCGTGCCCCCATGGGCAGGGCGGCGGCACTGACCACCGAGCGGGCAGGCAGGTAGGCCACGGCGCGGGCAATGGCAGAGTCGGGGAAGAAGGTGGTGTAGACCTCGTTGACGGCCTCCAGATCGGCCAGATCGGTCAGATAGACGGTGACCTTGACGATATCGTCAAACGGCACGTCGATGCTCTCCAGCACCGCCTTGATATTGCGCAGGCACTGGCCCGCCTGCTCCTTGATGCCACCAGCAACCAGCTGGCCCGAGGCTGCATCCACCGGCAGCTGGGCGCCGATATTGTTGTAGTGGGAGAAGGCCACGGTATGGGTGGAGAGCGGATTGTGCGGCGCCTTGTCACTGTTGCGGGCGAGCTTCACCAGCGGGCAAGGATCTTGCGGGAAGGTGCCTTCGCCGTTGGAGATGATGGCATCAATCTGCACCAGCGCACCCAGCGGCAGGGCGGCGACGGCGAGGGTGGTGCGGGTCGGCAGATAGCCCGGGAAGAATTCGCGATAGACGGCGTTGACCGCCTCCAGATCCGCCATCTCTTTCAGGAAGATGGTCGCTTTCACCATATCGTCCATCACATGGCCGATGCTCTCGATGATCGCCTTGAGGTTGCTCAGGCACTGTCTGGCCTGCGCGGTGACATCGCCGCTTACCATCTTGCCGGTGGCGGGATCGACCGGCAGCTGGGCGGAGATATTGTTGTAATGAGAAAACGCCACCGTTTGGGTGCAGGGGCCCAGATCCTGGGGTGCATGGGGGGTATTTCTTGCCGACTTGATGATGGTGCCACTCATAGATATGCCTCTTTTTAATATTTGTTGTTCATTCAGGTACAGGTTTACCCCATCTCGTTGTGCGCCATGGCCACTGCGCCAGCGGCGGCATCCCCGGTTATTATTTGTGATCCACTCAATTACTGAGAGCAATAAGGGAGGAGAGGACAGGGTAGATATTTCAGACGCTGCGATTCTATGAGTGGCTATCAGGGGTTGCAAACCGCTGATTGCATTTCTATGAGATGGCTCAATGGGTGCAAATTTAATGTGATTGCTATTCAATTCATGCTGAATAGTCACCTGTTTGTCCGCCAATGGCCATGCATCGAGCAATAGTCCAGTCCGGGCGGGGGTTGGGGCAGATACCTTGGCAGTGAAGGAGTGTAAAGAAAGGGTTAATGCGATGCATCAAGCTGCCATCAAACTATTTTATTGTGCATAGATATGTACTTTATGTTTTTTTAGTCATCTATCTTGCCGCGCAAAAATATGTTAGCAGACATTACTGTAACAGTAGTTAAAGATGTGGCTGGAATATAATTCAAATATTTGCATGGGGGATGCTTGTTAATTATCGGTAGGCTGACGGTTGGCCAAGACTCGGAGCGTTTTTATCTTTTTATGTATCTGGTGAAATATGCGTGACACAGCCCAGTGGTCCCATATCGAGGTGACCAGGGTTGGCAATATATCGGCTGACCGGGTGCGGCATGGTCAAGAGAGGATGACGTTGGCTCGACGCAGCGCTATGGATCGGGCTCTCTGCGCCGGTTGTAGTCTACAGCCTGCCAGGGATGAAAGGGTCGCGGGCGAGGCCAGCTGCCGTGGCATGGTTGTCTGCGGGATTGTTAACAAAAATGTGAACGAGATCACCGGATGGACAAGGGTTTAAGGCTGGAAATGGAGCAGAAAGGAGTAGAATGGCACTTTATTTTTGAGGGTCATTCGATGCCCAACTATCACTTTTTCACGCTGGGCCAGGCGCTTACCTATCTCGATGCCAATGCCCCGCGCTATAGCGATGAGCGTCGTCAACTGGTTGAGCAGGGATTTGCCGCCATGGCGGCCCCCATCTTTGCAGATACGCCGGTTGAAGCACTGGCGTTGTTGCGCCAGCATCAGGCATGGAAGGAGGAAGCCATGGTCGATGCACTCTCCTTGACAGTTGCCACTGGGCCGACGCTCGTCTCCTGTTTGCAGGAGAACCCTTTATCCGCGAGTTGAACAGCATCATGGCACCATCGAGGTGGCGCCATGTTGCCGCTGTCCGCTTGCGATCTACCTCTGGTGCAGTTCGCCTTCCATTACCAGTAGAGTATCCATCCCTGCCGCCTTGCCAGCCTCAAGCCCGATCCGGGTATCTTCAAACACCAGACAGTTGGCGGGATTGGCGCCGAGCAGCTCGGCCACCCGCAAGAAGGTGTCGGGATGCGGTTTGTGGTTGGTGACATCATCGGCGCTGACCACCACAGAGATATAGGCATCGAGCCCGGTGCTTTTGAGGATGGAGTCCGCCTGATTGCGCGGTGAGCCGGTGCCAATCCCCATCTTGACCTTGCCGTGATAGTGCCTGACCAGCTCCCACATCTTGGGAAAGACGCTGACCTTGTCGATATGTTCCATATAGAGGGCAATCTTGCGACGGGTAAAAGCCTCGACATCCACCGTCAGCCCCTGCTGCTCGGCCAGCATGGCGATGATCTTGCGGGTGGGAATGCCGCCGTACTGATAGAGCTGATCCCGCTCGAAGGGGATGCCGAATTCGGCGCAGGTAAGCTCCCAGGCATCCAGATGGAGGGGCATGGAATCTACCAAAGTGCCATCCATATCGAAAATCAGGGCATCGTAGTGATCAAACCCGTACTGCTCACGCTCGCTCATGGGGGCTCCTCGAATCAAATAGGGCAGGCTAGCAGAAACGGTCGGCGTTTTGTGGGATCGGCCTCATGGTTGGGCAGATTGTGGCCGCCGTTTTTTCTATCTCTTGCTGATTTGTGAGACAATAATCCGTTCATTGCCGGATACTTTGGCATATCAGATCTGCGAGTCCGCTTATGACCTCGAAAATGTCCCCCAAAACCATCTTCTCCAGTGTGGCGCTTGTGATCGCGCTCGGTTCACTGGAAAAGAGCATCGTCACTACCCCGCTGCCCATGATTGGCGCCGAGCTGCATGCCGGTGCCGCCCTCACCTGGGTGGTCACCGCCTACCTGCTGGCGGCCACCGCCGTGCTGCCCCTCTATGGCAAGCTGAGCGATCTCTTTGGTCGGGTGCGGATGCTCAATATCGGCATCGGCCTGTTTCTGGCGGGCTCGGTGGCCTGTGCTCTTTCCCAGGATCTGCGGACCCTGCTGGCAGCGCGGGTGCTGCAAGGGCTGGGGGGCGGCGGTCTGATTGCCCTCGCGTTTACCGTGATTGCCGACACCATTCCGCCGCGGGAGGTGGGCAAATATCAGGGCTACATTTCGGCGGTCTATGCGGTCTCCAGTATCGCTGGCCCCTTGCTCGGCGGCTACTTCACCGAGCAGCTCAGCTGGCGCTGGATCTTCTGGATCAATCTGCCGCTCGGGGCGCTGGCAGTCTTTCTCATCAACCGCAACCTCAAGCAGCTCAACGTGCGTCGCCACAGTCGCTTCGACTGGAAGGGGGCGGGTCTGCTGATTACCGTCACCACGCTCACCCTGTTGCTGCTCTCGCCGGAAGCGGCGCTGCCCGCCGTCTGGCTTTCGGCGGCGCTGGGCGTTGCATTGCTGCTGCTGATTCTGATTGAACGGCGCGCCCACGACCCCATATTGCCCGCCCATCTGGCCCGGTTGCCCGGCTATCTGGTGAGTGTGCTGCTGGTGATGCTCTCCCAGTTGCTGATGTTTGCCGTGCTGGTCTATCTGCCGTTGCAGATGCAGTGGCAGAAGGGGATGAGCGCCAGCGAGAGCGGCGCCATCATGGTCATCTTCATGATCTGCATCACCGCTGGGGCCTTTGTCGGCGGCAAGCTGATTGGCCGTACCGGTCACTACAAGAGCTTTGTTGCGGTCGGGTTTGCGCTGGCCGCGGTGGCGCTCTGGCAGATCCACTTCGATGCCTGGGTCAGACTGGCGCTCGGGTTTGCCGGTATTGGTCTGGGTCTGGTGCTGCCCGCCCTCTCGGTGGTGGTGCAAAATGCCCTGCCACGGCAGGATCGCGGCATCGGTATGTCGCTGTTCAACTTCGGGCGGGAGCTAGGCGGTGCCGTTGGCGTGGCTATCTGCTCCATGCTGTTCCACTTGCGCTTGCCAGCCGGCAGCGATGGCGATCTGAGCCGACTCGCCCCCGGTCTGCTGGCCCCGGGCTTCAGCGCAACCTATATCGGCATGGCACTGATCGCCACGCTGGCGCTACTCATCACACTGCTCGCTCTTAAACGCCACGAGCTGGCATCTATCAGCGCCTGATTTGACCTGCGCCGACATAGGCTCACCATAGCTAGCATCAGGGCTCCCCGCGGGGAGCCCTGATTGTTATTTGGCGAATAGAGTGGCTGTTGCCATCAAGCCATTCTCAGGTTACTCCTGCGCCGGACTCTCCTTGCCCGCCAGCTGGCTCAGCCAGGCGAAGCGGCGATTGGCCTCCTGCTCTGCCTCTTGATAGAGCTGGCTGGCCACCTCCGGCAGCTGGCGCTCCAGCCGCTGGAAGCGGGGCTCATGGCGCAAGGTCTCGGCCAGCGAGGCATTGGGTGCCCGCGAGTCGAGTGCCAGCGGCAACTTGCCCTCGTCAGCGCGGCGCGGATCGAAGCGGTAGAGAGGCCAGAAACCGGTGGCAGTCAGCTGTTTCATCTGCTCGTGGCTCTCGGCCATGTCGTAGCCATGCTCCTCGCAGGGGCTGTAGGCGATGATGAGCGACGGCCCCGGGTAGGCTTCCGCCTCCTGAATCGCCTTCACGGTCTGGTTCATCTGGGCACCGAGGGAGATCTGCGCCACATAGACGTGACCATACATCATCACGCTGGCCCCGAGATCCTTGCGCCCCTTGCGCTTGCCCTGCTCGCCAAACTTGGTACTGGCACCGAGTGGCGTCGCCTTCGACTGCTGGCCGCCGGTGTTGGAGTAGCACTGGGTGTCGAGTACCAGCACATTGATGTTCTCCCCCAGACTCAGCACATGGTCGAGCCCGCCAAAGCCGATGTCGTAGGCCCAGCCATCGCCGCCGATGAGCCAGACCGATTTTTCCACCAGATAGTCTGCATCGCGAGCCAGCTCTTGGGCTGCCGGGGTCTGGCTCTCCTGCAGAAGCGCTCGCAACTGCTGGATATGGGCCCGCTGCTCGGAAACCGGCAGGGTGGCATCGCCGAGCGCCTCGCGCAGCGCTGCCGGTATGGTGTCGCCCAGGCTCGCCAGCAGACGGCGCACCCGCTCCCTGTGCTGATCGACGGTAAGACGGAAGCCCAGTCCGAACTCGGCGTTGTCTTCAAACAACGAGTTGGCCCAGGCCGGCCCACGCCCGTCGGCGTTGGTGGTGTAGGGGGTGGTAGGCAGGTTGCCACCATAAATGGACGAGCAGCCGGTGGCGTTGGCAATCAGCAGCCGATCGCCATAGAGCTGGGTCAACAGCTTGATATAGGGGGTCTCGCCACAGCCGGAGCAGGCGCCCGAGTATTCAAACAGCGGCGAGATGAGCTGGGAGGTGCGGATGTCGATGCGCTCCAGCTGCTCGGCGCTGCGCTCTGGCAGGTCGAGGAAGAAGTCGTAGTTGGCCTTCTGCTCGTCGAGGTGATCGAGGCGCGAAGCCATATTGATCGCCTTGCGATCCGGGTTGCTGCGATCCCTGGCCGGGCACACCTCAACGCAGAGATTGCAGCCGGTGCAATCCTCCGGCGCCACCTGCAGCACGTACTGCTGGCCGCGCATGTCACGGGATTTCACATCCAGCGCATCCAGGGTAGCGGGAGCAGCGGCCAGTGCATCCGGTTCTACCACCTTGGCGCGAATGGCCGAGTGGGGACAGGCGGCGACGCAGTAGTTGCACTGGGTACAGAGCTCCGCTTCCCAGATGGGGATCTCCTTGGCGATGTTGCGCTTCTCCCAGCGGGTAGTACCGACCGGCCAGGTGCCATCCGGCGGGAAGGCGGAGACCGGCAGGCTGTCACCCAGCCCCGCCAGCATGGCGGCGGTGACGGTCTGGACAAAGTCGGGGGCCTTGGCCGAAACCACCGGTGGGCGCGGGCGGCTGGCAGGATCCAGCTCGCCAAGTTGCACCCTGGTCAGTGCGGCGCAGGTTGCCTCCAGAGCCTGCCAGTTGCGTTCGACCAGCGCTTGTCCCTTGCTGCCATAGCTGGTGGCGATGGCCTGCTTCAGCAGGCTGGTCGCCTCTGCGGGGGGAATGATGGCGCTGAGCTGAAAGAAGGCCATCTGCATCACGGTATTGATGCGGTTGCCGAGCTGGCAGTCGCGGGCAATTTTGGCGGCGTTGATGATGTAGAAGCGCGCCTCTTTCTCGCGCAGGGCGTGCTGCACCTCGCTGGGGAGACGTTGCCAGATATCCGCTTCGCTGTAGGGGGTGTTGAGCAGGAAGATGCCGCCCGCTTTCAAGCGCTCCGCCATCCGGTACTTGTCGACAAACTGCCACTGATGGCAGCCGATAAAGTCCGCCTCTTCCACCAGATAGGCCGATTGGAGCGGCCGCTCGCCCACCCGCAGGTGAGAGACGGTGAGGCCGCCCGCCTTCTTGGAGTCGTAGACGAAATAGCCCTGCGGATAGAGGTCGGTGTGGTTGCCGAGGATCTTGATGCTGTTCTTGGCCGCCGAGACGGTGCCGTCGCTGCCAAGGCCGTAGAAGAGCGCCTCCAGCTTGTGTTGCTGGCCGTGGATGGGGCTTTGCGAATCCAGCGCGGGCAGCGGTAGCGAGAGACCTGTGATGTCATCGAAGATGCCGACGGTAAAGCGTGGACGCGGGTTCTCTTGCGCCAGTTCGGCAAACACCGCCAGCGCGCAGGCGGGGCCGAACTCTTTGGAGGAGAGGCCATAGCGACCGCCGATAACCCGCGGCAGGCTTGCCCGCTCGCCCCGGCTGACAGCTTCGGCCAGCGCTGTCATCACGTCGAGATAGAGGGGCTCGGCCTGTGCGCCCGGCTCCTTGGTGCGATCCAGCACGGCGATGGCGCGGGCACTCTCGGGAATCACGGCCAGCAGGTGCTCGGCCGAGAAGGGGCGGAACAGCCGCACCTTCACCTGCCCCACCTTCTCCCCTTGGGCAAGCAGGCGCTCGATCACCTCTTCACAGGTGCCGATGGCCGAGCCCATCAGCACCACAATCCGCTCCGCCTGCGGGTGGCCGACATATTCAAACGGCCGGTAGTGGCGGCCGGTCTGCTCGCCAAAAGCCTGCATTGCCTCGCTCACATGGCCATAGGCGGCGTCATACCAGGGGTTGCTCGCCTCCCGGCACTGGAAGTAGGTGTCCGGGTTGGCGGCGGTGCCGCGAATGACCGGTTTGTCGGGGGTGAGCGCCCGGTCACGATGGGCACGGATGGCATCTGCGGGCAGCAGGGCGCGCAGGGTGTCGTCAGCGAGCGGCGCTATCTTGGCGATCTCGTGAGAGGTACGAAAGCCGTCGAAGAAGTGGATAAAGGGGAGGCGGCTGTTGAGGCTCGCTATCTGGGAGATCAGGGCAAAGTCCTGCGCCTCCTGCACATTGCTGGCACAGAGCATGGCACAGCCGGTCTGGCGCACCGCCATCACGTCCGAGTGATCGCCAAAGATCGATAGCGCATGGGTCGCCACGGTGCGCGCCGCCACATGCAGCACGAAGGGAATGAGCTGACCCGCCAGCTTGTAGAGGTTGGGGATCATCAGCAGCAACCCCTGCGACGAGGTAAACGAGGTCGCCAGCGCGCCGGTCTGCAGGGCGCCGTGGACGGCGGCGATGGCCCCCCCTTCCGACTGCATCTCGACAACCCGGGGCACATCCCCCCACAGGTTCTTGCCCCGTTCGCTCGACCAGGCCGACGACTGCTCAGCCATGGCCGAGCTGGGGGTGATGGGGTAGATGGCGATGACTTCGCTGGTGCGGTACGCCACCGAGGCGACTGCGTTATTCCCGTCTGTGGTGATCATGTGTTTTCCACTTTGCTATGCCAGTTTGAAAGCCGATAGTTGCATCGGCAATGGATAGGTCGCAGGCATAGTAAGAGGGGCAATGAGAGCGTATCAAACGGGATAAATAATCAATTAATAAGTCAGTAATAGTGGTTAATTTAATCCCGCTGCGTGGGTGCATGATTTTCTGCTGACAGCCAACGGGAGGTGGCTGATGGGCCATTGACATGGCCCGTCAGCACGTGGTTAACCCTGATCCACTTGCAGCCAGATGGCGCACTGATAAGGGGCGAAGAGCTGCAGCGGTTCGCTTGGGTAATTGGCCAGCAGCAACCGCATCTTGTGTGTCACCTTGTCGAAGTGGGGCATCGGCAAGGGGGTCGCCGTGAGATTGGCGAGCAGCAGCAGGGTGTGCCGCTCTCCGCTGGCCGGATCCTGCCAGTGGCGGCGATAGCTGATGCGCTCGGGATCATCCCCATCCAGCAGTTCGAAATTGCCGTGGCGAACGACAGGGTGAGCCTTGCGCAAGGCGATGAGTTGGCGATAGCAGTGAAACGGCGAGTCGGGGCGGATCAACTGCTCGGCTGCATTGATTGCAACGTGGTTGGCGTTGAGGGCAATCCAGGGTGTGGTGGCGCTGAAACCGGCGTGGGGGCCGGCGTCCCACTGCATCGGGGTACGGGCGTTGTCGCGGCCGATGGCATCGAGCCGCCGACTCAGCTCGGCAGGATCCAGCCCTGACTGGCTGGCGCGGTAGTTGAGCGCCTCCACATCGCGCAGCTCGCCCGGCTGCCAGTGGCGGTTGGTCATGGCGAGCTCCTCCCCTTGATAGATGAAAGGAGTACCCTGCATCATGTGCAGCACCATAGCCCACAGGTTGGCGCTGGTTTCACGCCACTCTGGCCTGTCATCGCCAAAGCGGGAGACGGCGCGGGGCAGGTCGTGGTTGCCGAGAAACAGGCTGTTCCAGCCCTGACCGTGCAGCCCTTGCTGGTGGCGGGCCATGGCTCGTTTGAAGGCGAGGGGATCGAAGCGGGATGACCACTTGTCACTGCCGAGCCCCAGATGCTCGAAGTTGAACACCATGCTGAACTCGCTGCCGTCGTGGTTCGAATAGTTCTGCATATGGGCGAGATCGGCTCCCCAGGTTTCCCCTACCGTGATGATCCCTTTGCCGCCGAAGCTGGCGGCATTGAGCTCGCGGATATAGTCGTGCAGGCGCGGGCCATTGCTCATGGCCAGTCGGTCCCACTCCTTGCTCACCATATCGATCACATCGAAGCGAAATCCCTTGATCCCTTTGCCCAGCCAGAAGTTGATCACCTCTGCCATCTCGGCGCGCACCGCCGGGTTGTCCCAGTCCAGATCGGCCTGACTGGGATCGAAGTTGTGCAGATAGTAGCGATCAAGCGCTGGCACATATTGCCAGCCGCTGCCGCCAAAAATCGAGGTAATGGGGTGAGCATCGACAAAGGCTTGATCCCGGAATACGTAATAACCCTGATAACGGGGATCCCCGGCCAGTGCCTTCATAAACCACTCGTGCTCGGTGGAGGTGTGGTTGGCGACGATATCCATCATGATGCCGATGCCGTGGGCGGCCGCTTCGGCTATCAGCTGCTCCATCTCGGTCAGGGTGCCGAAGGCGGGGTCGATGGCACGGTAGTCCGCCACGTCATAGCCGTTGTCCCGCTTGGGGGAGCGATAGATGGGGGTGAGCCACAGCATATCGACCCCGAGGGTGGCCAGATAATCGAGGCGCTGACGGATGCCGTTGATATCGCCCATGCCGTCGCCATCGCTGTCCTGAAAACTCATGGGGTAGATCTGGTAGATGACACAGCTATCGAGGTCGATATCGGGCGTATGGCGGGGTTGCGGGTTCATCAGCTTGGCCGGTTGGGGAGGAGTTATTTCTATCTTACCCAGATGCGCGGGCCCTCGACAGGGCAGGGGAAACCTTGAAAAGGGTTCCATAGTTAGCTGATTGCCAAAAGTGAGGGAAGGGTCACAAAGGTGCCATCCCGGGCCACGGCTATGGTCGGGATAGCACGGTACTTAGCGCTGATACTCTGCAGGAATACAGGTTATTGAGCAGCCTTGGCCTGCTCGCTGCGCTGCTCCTGCTGGCGCTCTGCCTTCTCTTGTTGGCGTTCCGCTTGTGCTTCCAGCTCCTTGCCGAGGAAGTAGTTCAGGAAGGTGCGGATCACCGCGATGATGGCAAGGCGGATCAGCTCCTCCTTGCTTGGCGCGACCGTGGTGGCCAAGATGTCGGCGGCGAGCTGGAACTCCAGCGCCAGAATGAGCCAACTGCCAAAGCAGAGACGAATACGCGGAAAACCGGGCTGGTGATCCCGCACTCTTGCCGCCAGCCAGAGGGTCTTGCCAAGCCCTATCACCACACAGGCGATGGAGATGATCTCCAGCAGCAGCTGGAACAGCTCGACCCCGTGCATCATCCCCTCTTTCAGGCTCGCTATTTCAAACACTCGGGTCACCTCCATGATTCAAAAGAGGACACTATTAACACATCGCTCGGCAATGGCCAAATCCGGCTCAGGCAATCAGTTTGAATTCAATCACATAGAGCGGCGGCAGATCGGGGTAGATATCGCGGATCACCTGTTTGAGTTCGGGGAGGGTCATGTTCTCCTGACGGGCGTGCTCCTCATTCAGTTCATCGAAGGCGACCGCCTTGACCGAGAGCACCTCTATGGTGCCAAAGGGCTGATGCTCCGGGTTGGTGAACAGCGCCAGACGTTGGCCGGGCTGCCAGTTGGCCTCGCTCTCGTCGCGGATGGTGATGGTCTTGCGGCCCGCCTGAATGTCGGCAACGAAGCGGCTGAAGAAGGTGAATTCGGGATAGGAATGAGCAGACATGGTGACTCCTGACTGGGTGAATCGAAATGAGGTGAATGGAAATCAAAGATCGAGATAGGCGCGCAGCTTGGCCAGATCGGTGATAACGGGGCCGTCACTGCTGTCGGCAATTATGCCCTGTTCGACCAGCTCCTTGAGGGCGCGGCGGTAAACCCGCTCGGTGGTGCCGAAGCGCGCCGCCTCATGGGCCCGCTTGCGCGATCCCAGCATCGGAGTGCGCTGGCGCTCACGCCATAGCTCATAGGCGATGTTGTAGGCGATGGGGTGGAGCAGCCGGCTGGTGGTGATCTCCAGGGTGTCGAGATAGTCGCTGGCAAGCGCGGCGGCAAAGAACAGGGTCAGCTCGGGTTCGGCCAGCAGCCGCAGGGCCAGCTTGTGGGCGCAGATGACCCGGGCATCCAGCTCGGTCTCGGCCACCACGTTCCACTGCACCGGGGTGGCGCTGAAGAACTCCATTTCGCCGAAGATCTGGCTGTGACACTCAATTTCGCCAAGCTGGAAGCGGCGGCCAGAGTGTACCGTGCTGTTGAGGGAGACCCGGCCATGTTCGACCAGATAGAGCTGCTCGCTCTGCTCCCCCTGCCGCATGATCAATTCGCCCGGTAGGTAACGGCGCAGAAACAGGGTGCAGGCTTCGAGCGCCGCGGCAAAGCGGGGTTCAAGCTGCTGGAGTTCGGCGTGAAAACGGCCGAGGGGGTAGGGCTGTTGCTGCATGACTTGCCTGTCGCACCGGATGACGTGGGCCATGAGGCTAGCAAGAGTGCGGGCCGGATACCAGCCCGCACGGTAGCGGATGTGCCGCAGTTAACGGTTTGCGGGTTATTGCACCAACGCGTGGAGGGCGGCGGCGATGGCGTGCTGCTCACCGGCCATCATCGCCTGTTCGGCGCTGGCGTAATCCGCCACCCCTTGTTGCACATCCTGCTCGAATAGCACCACGTTGCAGAGCACGGCGGCGACCCGCACCTTGCGCAGGCGACCCACGGTCAGCAGGGAGGCGGTCTCCATGTCAGCGCCGAGCACGCCACGGGCATGCCAGTAGCGGCACACCTCCTGCTCATCATCTCGATAGAAGCTGTCGTGGGAGCGTACCAGCCCGTGCCAATGAGGCTGGCTGCCGGTCGCTACATGGTTGAGCAAGGCGGCCTGCAGCCAGATATCGGCGCAGGCGGGGTACTCGGCGGGCAGATAGGCCTGTGAGGCCCCCTCATTGCGCACAGCGCCTTCTACCACGATAAGGTCGCCGAGCCCGATGTCGTGCTGCAGGGCACCGGCGGAGCCGACCCGAATAAGCGAGCGGGCCCCCGCCTGCACCAGCTCCTCCAGCGCTATGATGGCCGAGGCACCGCCGATGCCGGTGCTGCAAACAGTGATCGGCACTCCCTGATAGCGGCCGTTGATGAGGCGAAACTCCCGGTTTTGCCCCAGCACTTCACACTGCTCGAGCTGGCTGGCGATGCGATCGACCCGGGCCGGGTCGCCGCACAGTACCACCCGCTCGGCAATCTGGTCGGGGCGGCACTGCAGATGGGGTAACAGACTCATGGCTTACAGACCTTGTGGCTGGCGCTTGGCGGCAATCACCCAGAGGCGGGTGCCGTTGGCGGCGATAAACAGCAGGATCAGGTATTCGAGCGACATGGCATAGACGCCCTGCGCGGCATAGACACCGATGCTGATGATGTTGATGACGACCCAGAGGATCCAGTTCTCCACGTATTTGCGGGTCATCAGGATCTGCGCGACCACCGAGAGCACCGTCATGGTGGCATCCCAGAACGGGAAGGCATCGGGGGAGGGCTCGGGGATGGCAAGGTTGGCACCAAACAGGTTGAGCAGGGAGACCGAGGTGCGTGCCAGGGTGGCGAAGACCGGGTCGATATAGCGGGTCAGCAGAGCGATGGCCAGCACGCTCACGGCGGCGGTCACCATCAGTTTGGATTTGCTGAGCCAGCGGATCTGCAGGGTATCCCCTTGCTCGTTGGCGGGGCGGGTCCAGGCGTACCAGCCGTAGACGTTGGCGCAGAAGAAGAACAGCTGCAGCATCAAGAGTCCGTAGAGCTGGATCTGGAAGAAGATGATGGCAAACAGGCTGACGTTGATCAGGCCAAACAGGTAGTTGATGGTCTTCTCCTGACTGGCGAACCAGATACAGGCCAGACCAAACAGGGTGCCGATGGCTTCAATCCATGACATGGCATAGCCGCCACCCAGCGGGATGGTCACTAGCGTGTTATTGATGCTGAACAGCTCGAATATGCTCATTTTCTGATCCTTGGGCATGAGGGTAAGTATGCGAGGACGCCATTCTAAGGGGTGAGGGGGAGGAGGGGCAGGACTTTTGTCCGCCCCGGGCTTGGCCCATATCAAAGAAATCACTGCTGCTGCCCGGTTATTCCAGCAGTGATGGGTTATGGTGCCCCGATGGGCCGGACTTTATTGATATGTAGCAAGATGATAGCGCCATGGCTGTGGTCTGATAGAGTCCACTCTTCGGGAGAAGAATCACGTGATAAAAGGAGGTTGCATTGAATTCCGAGCTTGTCTGGGTGCTCTGTCTGCTGGCTGGCGCCATCTATCTCTTTATGACCAACAAGGTGCGCATGGACGTGGTCGCCCTGTTGATCATTATCCTCTTTGTGCTGAGCGGCACCCTCACCCTGCCGGAGGCGCTGGCGGGCTTTAGCGATCCCAACGTTATTCTGATTGCCGCCCTGTTTGTGGTGGGTGAGGGGCTGGTGCGCACCGGCATCGCCTATCAGGTGGGGGATGCGCTGGTGAAGGTGGCGGGTAGCAGCGAGACCAAGCTGCTGGTACTGCTGATGGTGGCGGTGGCAAGTCTTGGGGCTGTGATGAGCAGCACCGGGGTGGTGGCCATCTTTATCCCGGTGGTGCTGAGCGTGGCGAACCGGATGGGGATCCCGGCCGGTCGCCTGATGATGCCCCTCGGTTTTGCCGGGCTGATCAGCGGCATGATGACGCTGGTGGCCACGCCCCCCAACATGGTGGTCAACAGCGAGCTGATGCGTCACGGCATTCACGGTTTCGGGTTCTTCGATTTCACCCCCATGGGCCTGCTGATCCTGGGGCTGGGCATCCTCTACATGCTGCTGGTGCGCGGCTCCTTGGTGGGCGAGGGAGAAGAGGGCAAAGGCAAGCCGACCGGGCGCCGCACCCTGCGCGATCTGATCCGAGACTACCGATTGGCCGGTCGGGCTCGTCGTTTGGCGCTGCGGCCGGACTCCCCGCTGATTGGTCACACCCTGGACGAGCTGCAACTGCGTGCCCGTTATGGTGCCCACGTCATCGGGGTGGAGCGCTGGCGCAAGTTTCGCCGGGTGATGGTGCCGGTGTCGGGGATCAGTGAATTTCAGGCCAAGGATGTGCTGCTGATCGACATGTCAGACCCCGAGGTGGATGTGCGGGCGTTTTGCAGCGAGGCGCGGCTCGAACCCATGATCCTGCGCGGGGAGTACTTCTCCGATCAGGCGCGGGAGGTGGGGATGGCCGAGGTGTCGCTGATCCCCGAGTCCAAGCTGCTGGGTAAAAGCGTGCGTGAGGTGACCTTCCGCTCCAGCTATGGCCTGAGCGTGGTGGGGCTGCGCCGCGACGGTGAGGCACTGGCAGGCAAGCTGGTAGACGAGCCGTTGCAGATGGGCGACACCCTGCTGGTGGTAGGGAATTGGAGCCACATCAGACAGTTGCAGACCCATAGCCGCGACTTTCTGCTGATGGGGCTGCCCGCCGAAGTGGACGAGATGGCCCCCGCCCGCAGTCAGGCCATTCATGCCCTCTTCTGTCTTGGAGTGATGATCCTGCTGATGGTGACCGATCCGGTGCCCAACGTGATTGCCGCGCTGATCGCCTGTCTGCTGATGGGCAAGTTTCGCTGCATCGACATGGAGAGTGCCTACAAGTCGATCCACTGGCCGACCCTGATCCTCATCGTCGGCATGCTCCCCTTCGCGCTGGCGTTGCAAAAAACCGGCGGGGTGGATCTGATCGTCGGTGGTCTGATCAATGCGGTAGGGGAGATGGGGCCGCGGGTCATGCTGGCCAGCCTGTTTGCCCTCTGCGCGGTGATCGGGCTCTTTATCTCCAACACGGCGACGGCGGTATTGATGGCGCCTATTGCGCTGGGCACGGCCCAGCAGATGGGGGTATCGCCCTATCCGTTTGCCATGACCATTGCCATCGCCGCCTCGGCCGCTTTTATGACGCCGGTCTCGTCACCGGTGAATACCCTGGTGCTGGGGCCGGGCAACTACAAGTTCGCCGATTTTATCCGCATCGGGGTGCCCTTCACCCTGCTGGTGATGGCGGTCAGCGTGGTGGCGATCCCTTGGTTCTTCCCGTTCTGATAACCGGGATGATGAATGTGTGCACCAGCGGCCTGCGGGCCGCTTTTTTATGTCTGGGAGACAAGAGTGGCAAGGCGTGTTCGGAATCAGTGAAGAGTGATGTGGACGGGAATTAACGTGGAGCTGGGTTAATAGAGGAGCGAGAGAAAAACTGGGGAGAGGCAAATTTCAGACACAAAAAAACCAGCGTGAGCTGGTCTGTTTGGTACTGCTATTAATGGTGCGGAAGGAGAGACTCGAACTCTCACGCCTAGGGCGCCAGAACCTAAATCTGGTGCGTCTACCAATTTCGCCACTTCCGCAATATTAATGGTGGCTATGACGGGATTCGAACCTGTGACCCCCGCATTATGAGTGCGATGCTCTAACCAACTGAGCTACATAGCCGTTTGTTATCGACCACTGATGTGGAAGAGAACAGAAAAATGGCTGGGGTACTAGGATTCGAACCTAGGGATGGCGAGATCAAAACCCGCTGCCTTACCGCTTGGCGATACCC